>JBDKKX010000445.1:0-4874 GCA_039795795.1 Bacteroidota bacterium
TTTGGGATTGATAGGATTACATTACAATCCTACAAATCCCAAAAAATCAATCCCATTTAATCCCAAAAAAATCCTATTTAATCCTAATTCCAACGCGACGTTAAAATAAGTCAAAATATGTCGGTTAATAAAAATGCTTTGATTCGTTACAAAACCATTGATGCTTGTTTGCAAAACCGTTTTCGCAAATGGACATTGGATGCTTTGGTTGAAAAATGTTCGGAAGCCTTGTATGAATATGAAGGCATTCAGAAAGGCGTGAGTCAACGGACGGTTCAAATGGATATTCAAATGATGCGTTCTGAAAAATTGGGGTATAATGCGCCGATTGTTGTTTTAGATAAGAAATTTTACACTTATGAAGACCCCAAATATAGCATTACTAAAATCCCATTGACGCACCAAGATTTAAATATTTTGTCCGAAGTGGTTAAAATTTTGCAACAATTTAAAGGTTTTAACCATTTTCAAGCCGTTGAAAGCATGGTTGGACGCTTGCAACATCAAATTCACAGCGTTAAAAACAAGCAATCCAATGTGATTCATTTTGAGACCAATGAACATTTAGTGGGTTTGCAATATTTGGATGTATTGTATCAAGCCATTTTAGAACAAAAAACATTAGAGATTGATTATCAATCTTTTAAAGCATCTATCCCTCGAAAATTGATTTTTCATCCGCATATTTTGAAAGAATTTCGAAATCGTTGGTTTCTGCTCGGTTTGGAAGCGCATCATGTTTTGCCTTCGCTGCTTGCATTGGATAGAATTAAAAATATTCAAATCATGGATATTCCTTTTAGGCAAGATAAAAATTTAAGTTATGATTATTTTGATAATATGATTGGCGTTTCCAAAACGCATGGACAAACACCGCGAAAAGTGGTTTTTTGGATAAATCGGGAACACGCGCCTTATGTTCAGACCAAACCGTTGCACAAAACGCAGCGCGTACAACAGGATTTAGGGGCAGCAGGTTGTATTTTTGCAATTGATGTCATCATTAATTACGAATTGGAACGGGAAATTTTAGGATTTGGGGAAGCAATGCACGTCGTTACTCCTGCAAGCCTGAGAGCGCGCATTCGAAAACGGCATCAATATGCAGTGGAAAATGATAATTTTGATTTCGATTTCTAAAACACATAGTTACATAGGGTACATAGGGGCATTCATTGGGATGCCCGTATCCCAATGAATGCCCCTATGTACCCTATGCAACTATGTGTTTTAAAAACCAATCATACCTTTCTTACTATGAGTCAATTCTTGTCGTAAATCTGCCATTCGGATAGCCGTTACCGCCGCTTCGATGCCTTTATTACCGTGTTTTCCACCTGCGCGGTCTATCGCTTGTTGTTCATCATTCGTCGTCAAGACTCCAAAAATCACAGGTTTACCCGAACCCAAACTCAATTGCGTCAAGCCCACCGCAACCGATTGATTAATATATTCATCATGTTTCGTATCGCCCTTGATGACGCAACCTAAACACACGACTGCGTCCAATGTCGGATAGCGATGCAGCAACAATTTCGCTGCAACAGGCAATTCAAACGCGCCTGGCACCTGAATCGTATGAATATTCTTTTTTTTCACCCCATTTTCCACAAACGTATTGTAACAACCATCATACATACTATGTGTAATCTGTTTATTCCAATCCGAAACCACAATGCCGAATACCATATCATCAGCATCGGGTAGCTTCGTGTCATCAAATTCTGAAAGATTTTTTAAATAACTTGCCATTGTTAAAAGTTTTTTTGATTCAATTTTAATAAGAATAGTCATCAAACACATGTCCTACAAATAAGTTAGAAAAATAGCGTAATAAATCAACATATCTTTATAAATTATATAAAATTACAATTATCTTTGCATATTTAACATATACATAATCAAGCATCAAGTAAAGCAAATGGCAGAAAATAGTATCGAACTCAAACCCATTAATGATTTATTGGATTCCAAATTCTTTATACCCTCTTATCAGCGGGGATATAGATGGACAGAGCAACAAGTAACGGATTTATTAGACGATATTTGGGAATTTAGCCAAAAAACAGGCAAAAAAGATAAAGAATTTTATTGCCTTCAGCCTATAGTCGTAAAAGATAGGGAAGGTAAGTGGGAGTTAATTGATGGTCAACAACGTCTAACGACTATTTATATTATTCTATCCTACTTAAATGCAGATGAAATTTTTGACATAGAGTTTGAAACACGCGCTAAAAGTCGTGATTTCCTGTCCAAATTATCGCTTAAAATAGATGACACAAATATTGATTTTTATCATATTAGTAGAGCATTTGAAACTATTAGTAATTGGTTCAACCTTAAAAAAGCAACCTATAAATTTATTAAAAATAAATTTAGTACAACACTTTTGGAAACCACACAAGTTATTTGGTATCAAGTAAATGATGGTTCTAATGCCATAGATATATTTACTCGAATTAATATGGGTAAAATACCTTTGACCAATGCTGAATTGATCAAAGCACTGTTTTTACGCAGTGATAATTGGGCAAAGGCGGATGCCATTCAGTTAAAACAGTTACAAATTGCGAAAGAGTGGGATGATATTGAGTATGCCTTACAAAAAGACCAATTCTGGTATTTTTTAAATCCGTCTGATACGCCTCCTCCAACACGAATTGAATTTATTTTTGATTTGATGGCTTTAGACATTAATAAAAAGGCAAAAACTACCGATAAAGTAGAACGAAAGCATAAAAATGATTATTTTTCGTTTTGGGTTTTTAGCAAATACTTCTCTCCCGACAAAATAAGTAAACATTGGAAAGAAGTGAAGGATTATTTCATGATTTTTGAAGAATGGTTTAATGATAGGAATTTATACCATCAGATAGGCTATCTTATAGCAGTTGGTGAAAAAATTTCAGAACTTAAAAATCTTGCCGTTCATAAAACAAAAACACAATTTAGGCAAGACTTGGCTGAATTAATCAAATCCAAGGTTAATTATGATTGGGATGCTTTGAAATATAGTGATAATGGTCAGAAATATCAACTTAAGCAGTTGCTTTTGCTATTTAACGTACAAACTATTTTAAAGCATAATAATTCTATGTCTTATTTTCCATTCGATTTTTATAAAAAACAGAACTGGAGTTTAGAGCATATTCACGCCCAGAATTCAGAAGGACCAACAGATAAGTCCCAATGGTTAGAATGGCTCAAAGCACATCAAAACAGTTTAAAAAGAATAAATGAAAAAGAGCATGAACGATTAATAGAGCGTATGTGCGAAGCAATTACTATGCTAGAATCCCTTAAATCTGAAAAAGAATTAGATGCTACCTTAGAAAGTAAGTGCAAACAGATATTTGAAGATACAATGAATCTTTTTAAAACAAAAGACGCGGATGAAGACATGCATCTAATTCAAAATTTAGCACTCTTAGATACGAAATCCAATAGTGCCTTTAATAATTCTATTTTTGATGTCAAAAGAAACATTATGATTGATAGAGAAAAAAAAGGTTCTTTTATCCCAATCTGCACTCGAAATGTTTTTTTAAAATATTATAGCAAAAGTGCTTCCCAATTGTATTTCTGGACAGTAGAGGATAGAACCGATTATTTAAACGAACTGAAAAAAGTATTGAGAATTTATTTACCTAACCCAATAAAATAATGGCAGCCTCTAAATATACATTTTGGAATTTAATAGAAAAATACCCTGTTGAAATTCCTATGATTCAACGGGACTATGCGCAGGGACGCAAATTGGAAAAAGTCAATGAAATTAGAAAAAATTTGGTTAATGATTTGTATCAAATCATTGAAAATCAAACGAATTTAGATTTAGATTTTGTTTATGGAAGTATTCAATCCAATTGCTTTATTCCATTAGATGGGCAACAACGATTGACAACTCTTTTTTTACTACATTGGTATCTTGCTACCAAAGAGGGAGCCATTGAAGATTCCAGTATAAAAGAAAGATTATCGCGTTTTACCTACAAAACTCGAAGCAGCTCGAATGAATTTTGTGCAGATTTAATTGCCAAAGGGGTTGTTTTGGATGCAAGAGCATTGAGTGACAATATTAAAGATGCCGCTTGGTTTTTTCAATCTTGGGAAAAAGATCCAACGGTTCAATCTATGTTGGTCATGTTAGATGCTATTCAGGAAACTTTTGAAGATAGTATTGCTTTCTTTGAACGGCTTATTAGTAAAAATTTAGTTACCTTTCAATTTATTGAATTGGATAATTTTGGGTTGAGTGATGGGCTTTACATAAAAATGAATGCTCGTGGTAAAGCATTAACCGATTTTGAAAATTTTAAAGCGAAATTTGAACAATTTTTAGAAAAAAATTACCCGCATAGAAAGAATGAATTTATTTATAAAATAGATGGCGTTTGGACCGATTTATTTTGGACATTTAAAGAGGAATATGTCATAGATAAGCCGTTTATGCGCTATTTCGAGTTTATCACCGAAATGCTTCATTACATCGGTTCAGACGAACTATATGATGAAAAAATAATATTAGATTCAAAGTTTAAGGTGTATGTAAAAGAACAAAATATTGATTTTCTATTTAAATCATTAGATAAATTCTTTTTTATTGCAAAAAAAGAGAGCATAGCATCCTTTTTTCGGACACTATTTGAGTCCGTTCCATTATTTGAACAGAATACCAACCTTTTCATTCGGTGCATTCAAGGAAAAGAGTTTGACATCAAAGAAAAAATATTATTGTTTTCAATAATTGAATATCTTTTAAAAATAGAAGTAAGTGAGGTAACAAACGCTCTTAAAGACTGTATTCGAGTCATTAGAAACTTAATTCTGAGGGTGCGTGCTCAGGATGGTATAAAATTTAAAAGCGATTTGAG
>JBDKKX010000446.1:0-4868 GCA_039795795.1 Bacteroidota bacterium
TTTTTCATTTTTAGATTACACTTTTGGATACATTGTGATACAAATAGATGTACGGATTGAACGGATTTCACCGATTCGTACGGATTTTTTTTATTTTTTTTGCCTAAAATGAAGCATTTGGGTTCTGAAAAATCCGTATCCATCGGTGAAATTCGTTGAATCCGTACATCTATTCGTATCATAAGGTATCCAAAAGTGTGAAATCCTGCAAATCCTAAAAATCAATCTTTTTTAATCCAAAAAAAATCCCATTGAATCCTAATTCCAGCGCGCCTAAGTGCCATATCGCACAGGCGACACTTCCGAACTCAATAAAGTGACTTCTTTCTGCGGAATAGTAAAACAAAAAGTTGTCCCACTACCTATCGTCGAACGAAACCAAATATCCCCTTTATGCAATTTAGCCACTTTTTTACAAATTGCTAACCCCATCCCTAAACCGGGCAAATTGCGCTGCCCTAATCGTTGAAACGGTTGAAATGCTTTTTGTTGATAATTTTCATCAATGCCAATGCCGTTATCGGTAACAGAAAACTCCCATTTATCATTTTCCAAATGTCTCGCAGAAACATGTATTTTCGGTTGCGCCTCTCCACGAAATTTTATAGCGTTTTCAATCAAATTTTGCAATAATTGTACCGTAGCCGATTTTTGAATCATCAAAATCGGCAATTTATCCACCGTAATTTGTGCACCCGACGTTTGAATCGCCTCATTCAAATTAATGCAAATCAATTCCATTAAACGATTAAAATCCGTGCGCGTCATTTCTTTCTCGCGGTCCACCCGAGCATATTCCAGTAAATCTGTAATAATTTCATTCATGTGCTGCGCCCCATTGACGATGAAATCAATAAATTCATCAGCAGTACCATCCAGTTTTCCACGATATTTGCGTTTTAACAATTGCGCATAACTTCCAATACTCCGCAACGGACTTTTCAAATCGTGCGAAGCAATATAAGCAAATTGTTCCATTTCCGTATAAGACATTTCTAACGCATGTAAATTGCGTTCCAACTGTTCCGCCTGTTTTTCAGACAACAACCGTTGTTGCTCCAACTGTTCATTTTGAAGCGCGCTGGCTCGTTGCTGCTCCTGTAATTCATCCACAGTTGCATTCAAAATACTGATAGAAATCTCTTTGTCCTTCAACATGCGCTTATTGACAAAATCTGATTTAGCATATTCTTTTTCCACCTGTTTAAACTGACGCAAAAGCAATGCTTTCTGCTCAGGAGTTATCTCTAAAGCGGTTATTTGCTCTTTAAAATTTTGGAAAACGGGATGACTCATTTCATTCAATTTTATATATAAATGATAAATGATGAATGATAAATGATAAATGATGAATTAAAACCAATTATTCATCATTCATCATTCATCATTCATTACTCATCATTTGACTCTTAATGTTACCAAACAACATGTTTCATTATGAAACTCACAAACCCCATTTTTAAGGTTGCCGAACTCTCCATAACTCAAAAAACCAAGCATGGGCTTATTCCAATGCTCATAAATTCCCGCAATTTCGTCCTCTAAATAAGGACCCAAAGCGGCATGACGACCTTTACAAGAAAACAAAAGCAACGCATCTGGTACTTCATTTTGATTTTTAAATCCTTCAAATTCCAAAACCGTTTGTTCTGCCACTTCCGTCCCTGGCGAAATCGAAAATCTAAATTTATCGCCATTATTCACAGAACCTGTCAATCGAATCGTACGATCTTTTTCAGAAACCGTTAACGGCACTCTCAATACGGTCGTTTCCGTGTTCCGTTGTAACTGAAACGGATATTGCGCACTCATGGTACTTATATTTTGTCCTTTGGAATCACTCACAGAATCAAACGAACCAAAAAATTTCAAAAAGAAATCTAAAGCAGGTTGATGATTGATAGTTTCAATCAAATTTCCTTGGGCTTTGGTAATGGTATTAGACGCACCAATCGCTTGCCAGCCACTTGTTGCCAACCCTTTTATTTCAATTTTATCCGTATCTAATGCGATAACTAATAATCCATTGTTCAACTGACGTTCCGTTGTGAATATAAAACTATGTATCATATTCAAATCATCTCCTGCCATGCCGCCAAAAATCGGAATATTATGTTTTACACCAGACCGTAACCCAGATATAATTTTTTCACCATCATTATGAATGCCACTGGACAAAACGATCATAGCAACATTCTCAAAACGGTCATCTGCAAAAGCACGCGCTTTACGAGCAACCGTGTTTTCATCGTCATCCGAAGTCGTGGGTGCAATCATGCCTAATTGGTAATAATCCCGATTCAGATCCATCAACGTACACGCAATGGAGGATTCATATAATGCCTCATTGACAATCTCGCCCGCAGCAGTGCAACCCGCTAAGTCAATTTGATATTGCTTAAAAAGAGACATAATGGATTGAAAATCTTGCGCAGGCGAACAAAAAACAATCCCGAATGTCGGACGAAAACCATCCCGCAACAAAGTTAACAATTGGGTTTCAAAAGTGCTGAGGTCGTATGCTAAGATACTTTCTGCTCTCATTTATAAGGTTTTAGTGGTTTATAATTTATTTTTAACGTGAACTTTGTGCAAATTAAATGAAAAGAAATAAATTTTTAATTGATTTTTTTAGTAAACTTGTGACACCGCTTTTTTCGTTTTTTGTGCGGGCAGAAAACAATAAAGCCAAATATTAAGGTTATAATCTGTTGATTTTTAATTTTTTTTTGTAAATATATTGTTACATTTTTTTTAAAAACGCTTTTTTTTAAAAAAAGGACTGAAAGGATGTGACGCGAAAAAAAATCAAGCGCAATATTTGTTTTTATCCGTTCAAAATCTAAATATTCTGTACTTTTGCGCCCAGATATTTTGACAAAAGCATATCTGAATCCCCAATTTTATGAAAGTTACAGAATATTTTGCCCATGCCAATGGCAAAACTTTGATTTCTTTTGAAGTATTGCCTCCGTTGAAAGGCGGTAGTATGCAGACCATTTTTAAAACCCTTGACCCGTTAATGGAATTCAAACCGCCTTTCATTGACGTGACTTATCACCGCGAAGAGTTTGTTTATAAAAAACGCAATAGCGGTTATTATGAAAAGACAGCGATTCGCAAACGACCGGGAACGGTTGGGATTTGCGCTGCCATCATGCACCGTTACGGGGTGGATGCAGTGCCGCATTTAATTTGCGGTGGTTTTTCAAAGGAAGACACAGAAAATGCGTTGATTGATTTAAATTTTTTAAATATTAATAACGTATTGGCACTTCGGGGAGATGCCGCTAAATTTGAAGATAAATTTTTGCCGCATCCAGAAGGACATCATTACGCGCTGGATTTGGTCAAACACCTTGCGGATATGAATCAGGGGCGATATTTGGATACGAATATTTCCAATGGCGCGACTTCTGATTTTTGTATCGGTATCGCGGGGTATCCTGAAAAGCATTTTGAAGCACCCAGTTTGTTGGCAGATTTTGCGCACACGAAAGCAAAAGTCGCAGCAGGTGCGAATTATATTGTGACACAAATGTTTTTTAATAATCAAAAATATTTTGATTATGTAGATTTGTGTCGGAGAGAGGGTGTTGATGTGCCTGTTGTGCCCGGTTTGAAGCCAATTACGAAAAAATATCAATTAAATTCGATTCCGCGTTTATTTTTCATTGATTTGCCCGATGATTTGGTGCGCGGCATTCAAAATGCGAAAACGGATGAGGCGGTGAAGGAAGTAGGCATTGAATGGTGTATCGCGCAGTCAAAAGAATTGAAAGCCAAAGGTGTACCTTGTTTGCATTATTATACGATGGGCGATGCGGATACGATTAAACGCATCGTGGAAGCAGTTTATTGAGTGCGGCTTTGGAATTAGGATTAAATGGGATTTTTTTAGGATTAAATGGGATTGATTTATAGGATTTTTAGGATTCGGATAATCCTAAAAATCCTATAAATCAATCCCATTTAATCCTAAAAAAATCCCATTTAATCCTAATTTTAAAGGTGAAAATAACCTTTCAAATACGGCAAAACATTCGCAGGTCGTCCATCTTCCAAAACCAAATTCCAATAATCCGCCTCCACCGTGTTAATCCAATTGCCCGTCAAAGTGATTTCAGCCAAATCGGGCAATTCAATCACCGATTTAGGCAGTCGTTCAATCTTATTTTCGTGCAAATTGGCGCGCATCAAACCCTTCAATGCCGATAATGGCAAAATATCTAACACTTGATTCTGACTCAAATCCAAATCCAATAAATTCGACAATACTGCTAAATTGGTTATATTATTAATTCGATTATTATTTAAATACAAAATTTTCAAATTCGTAAGGTATTGAAAAGAAGTAATATCATTAATTTGATTACCCGACAACACGACGCGCTCTAAAACGGCAGCATTTTTAAAAACAAATTTATACAATGTTGTAAGGCGATTGTTCGCAGCAAATAAGTCTGTCAATTGCACCATCACCGAAATAGGCGTAATATCGTCAATCCAATTATCGCTCACATTCAGACAAACCAACTCAACGGCATCCACTAATGGATAAATATCTGTAATTTTATTGTTAGAAAGATTCAAATGCGTCAAAGTGGTCAATTTAGACAATGGAGCAGCATCTTGAATTTGATTATTATTCAAATACAATTCTTTCAAATTGCTTAAATTCATCAAAGGGGTAATATCACTAATTTGGTTATAAGACAGGTTTAAATCCACCAAATTATTTAAATATTTTAAAGGTTCAATATCCGTAATTCGATTGTGTTGCAACGACAAATGCTCTAAAGCGGCTAAATCTGCAAGGGCTGAAAGGTCTGTAATTGCATTGCCATACAACGAGAGCGTTTGCAAAT
>JBDKKX010000447.1:0-4845 GCA_039795795.1 Bacteroidota bacterium
ATAAATATTTAAAAAAATATGCGGACAACAAAGCACTGCGCGGCAACTCCCCGCAAACCCCACCGCAAAGGCTCGACTGCGGGGAGCTGCGTCAGTGCCATCGTTGGCAACCATATTTTATCTATAAATAATATTCAACGGGCTTTCAATTAGGAAGTTAGGAAGAATTGGAGATTTTAAGGGTGGAAAGGCTGGATTTGTACGAATGGAATTTTAGGCAAGTATATTACAAAATTCACTCATCGAAAACGAAATTAGGGGCAAATATGTCCTGCAAAAATTAAAGAATTGTTATAAGTTTGTAGCAAATAAAACGATGTTATCGAAAGAAATTAAAGAAAAAATATATAAATTGATTGCAAAGGGTGAAACAGGAAATGCTGTAGAACTCTTAACCGAAAACGGAAACGGTGATAATACAATTGCCTTGATATCAAGCAGATGGAAAATTTTAGTTAAGAAACAAATAAGAGGTACTGAAGAAAGTCAAGTATATACTGTAGAATTGAATCAAATTAATTCAGCCATTTTAGAATACTTGTCGTCTTTCAAAGACTTAAAATCAGATGATAAAGGCTTAAATCTGTTATATGATTATTATACGCATAGTGCCGTAGAAGATTATAGAAAGAATTATATTACTGCGCACTATCAAGATAGTGTTCCAGACGAAACTAAAGTGCAAATTTTTAACAACGCTCGAAAAAAACTTGCGCAACGGTTCTTAAAAAGTAAATTGGATATTGATAAAGAGCGTAGTAAATTTTTTTTTATTTTAGGGGATGCAGGAATGGGTAAATCCACTTTTATTGTTAATTTTTATATTGACTATTGCAAAAAATTTACTTATTGGGGGCTTTTTCCCAAGTACAATATAGTATTGGTTTGGTTAGGATATCCTACAGCGTTTGAAAATCTTAAATCCATTCCGATAGGAATGAAAAGGAATACAATCCTATTATTGGATGCCTTAGATGAAGATCGTATTTTAATTGAAACGGCTCAATATTCGTCAAGAATTAAAGAAATGATAGCGCATATCCTCGAATTTAAAAAAATTATTATTACGACAAGAGTACAATTTTGGAATGAGTATCGAGAAAAAATATTCAAAAGTTATTTACCTCGTTTATCGGACGGTGGTGGTGACAAACGAACGCGCTTTGGAGTTGAAAAATTATACTTATCGTTTTTTACAAAAGAAGATATAAGAAACTATTTAGTTAAAAAATTTGGGAAATTTTCCAGCAAAGTAAGTACAGCCCTAAACCTTGTGGACTCACAACATAACATATTTCACAGACCCTTAGTTTTAAAGCATATAGAAATTTTAATGAAATATCAAAAAAAATATGCTTACAATTATGAAGTTTATGAATTGCTCATCAAGGAATGGATCCAGCGAGAAGCGAATTTAGCTCAAGAGGAACCGCAATATAAAGTGGAAGTGGAACGATTTTCAAAAATCTTAGCTCAATATTTATACCTTAATAATAAAGGGTCTCATGGTTGCACGTCTGAGCAAGTTTATCATTTGGCTCGGTCTCACGATATAAAACTGAGCGATTTTGAGCAAGTCTGTAGATCTTTTATTACTACAAGTACTTCTAATCTATTGGATTTTTCACACAAATCGTTTTTTGAATACTTTTTAGCGTTAAATCTGATTGAGGATAATGAATTTAGAAAAGGATTTAATTTTGTGGGTTTTGATTTCACGTTACTTCTTTATAAAGAGTTTATATTTGATAAATTTTTTAAACCTTTTTTTGAAAATGTCTCGAATCATGAGGTCGAATTATTTTTAAGCGACGGCAGATATATTGTCTTAAATAACGCGTTGCTGAATCCGCCAGATGATAGCTGGTTCTTATTTGAAGAAGGAGGCTCCAATTTTAAAAAGTGGGACTTTAGTTATCAGCTATTGGACAAGATACAATTAATATACTTTGAAAATGCGGCTAACACGTATCTTGGAAATGAGCATTTTGAAAAAATACTCCTAAGTTTAAATAGGATAAATGTAAACGTGGATTTCAAAAGATATGACGCGGTTTTGCAACAAAAAATAGATGAATTAAGTGAAAAAATAGCTCTTATTGAATTGCACCATATTTCCAATACGGAAGGATTAAAAAATTTACAAATTTTAAAAAAGCAGCTCTTGTCAAATAAGAAAAAACTTAAAATCAAGTTTAATGATTCTAAAAAATTATGTTCATCATTATTAAACTCAAAACATTTAGTTTTATTAGATGAAAAAAAATTATAAAACGTTGTTACTGGATAGATACATACTCTCTGAACATTCGGAAGAAGTTAGAGAAATTTTAAAGAAGCATAAAATTGAATTTAACTTAGTAAATATTGTGCCGCTTACGGGCGGCATTGGTCATACTGCGGTTATGTTTGATGACTTTTACAAGGGTTTTTACAATTTTGACTTATATATTTGGGTTCAAGATTTTCCGCTTGTAAAGGAAATCTTACAAGAAACAGACCGAAAATTAGCATATAAATTTAGTGGAAAGATTTTTGATTCGTTTGAAACTTGTGAATTAAAAGTAATAGCTTCTTCGCCGCATGAATGGTTTTTCTTTTTCAGTGAATTAGCAAAAATTCAAATTAAAAAAAGAAAAGAATTAGATATTCTCAATCAAATTGAATTAGATTATGCTGCAAATTTCAACTCAATGGTTTCACTATGCAATGAAAATATTTTTCTAATTCGTCAAGGTTTTGCGCGTGCTCTTTTATTTGCTATGTTTTCGCCATTTTTGAGTATGATTTTACATTTTTTTTTGCATTTGGCGGACAGTTCGGTTGATCAATGACTCTTGTTTGAGTTGAGGTAGTAATAATATTTAAAAATACGGTTGCCAACAAAGCACTGCGCGGCAACTCCCCGCAAACCCCAACGCAAAGGCTCGACTGCGGGGAGTTGCGTCAGTGCCACCGTTGTCCGCAATTTTTTATATATACATAAATATGAACTCGCTCATAGTTAATGAGTTGTGGTAAAATTGTGAATTTTAGTAGTGGTTCGGTTCGATTTGTACGAATGGATTTTTAAAACAGGAATGTGCAAAATTCATTCAAGCGAACCGAAATTAGGGGGCAAATATGTCCTGCAACCGTTCGTTTTGGGAAAGGATTTAAGAGTAAATATGTCCTGCAAGACTACGATTTTAAACCGTAAAAAAATTTTATTATTAACAAAAAAGAAAATTAATATGCCAAAACCTGAAAGTGTTAACCCCGAAAAATTCAAGGTTATCCGTATTTTATTTAATCATAATGACTTCGCTGTGTCTTATGGAACATGGACACCCAATAAAGCTAAGGTGATAGCGATGCGTTATAATGACGGAGATGATGGAGCAGGTTATCCTAAAGTATTTGGGCATCCGCAATGGTTCATCGTATCCGAAGATATATCCAAAAATATCTTGACAGGGTTGCTGAATAATTCACTCCTCACAATGGATGAGTACCTTCACATTTTGGAAGTCTTGAAAACGATCTAAATACTGGGAACTTTGGATATCTTTTTCGCGTCTAAAAAGATATCCGAAGTTCCCAGTAAATAAGGACTCTAAGGCATGCGCCGAAGTCTTTATCTTGGAGTTCGATTAATCTAAATTGCCTCGCGGATTCGAACCATGCTTTTCCCGATAGGCATCAATGAATTGCGTTTCAATGCGTTTAGCGCGTTCGCGTCCCGGAATGTTGGCAATTAAAATTTTACCATAAAAGCGTAACCAATCTACCGCCAAATTGATGAAACGGACTTGATCCCGAACGCGGTCGGATAAGCCATCCGCGTCAATCGGGTCATGACTGATGCCGTATTTAAACAAATTATCTTTTTCCTTGTCGTAAATGGCGTAAAGATGCTGTTTTTTTTGATTCTTGTTGGAATTGCCGTGAAAAAGCATTAGGATTTGGGTTTAGACCAACCCATTCGATTGGAATAGGTTTCAATAGAGGTTAAAGGTAAATAATCCCATTTTTGCCCCGTTTTTTTTAAATACGCTTTGGATGCCAAACTTAAGAGTGCCTCAAAGGTCAAATCTTTGGGCATCAAAGAAGGCTGTTGCAAGACGCTTTCATAAGCCTGTTGCCCATTGGCAACTACACAACAACGAGCATATAAAAAATTATCGGGTGAAAAATAGCGTGGTGGATTATACGCATCCGCTCCGATTTGTTCTGCGAAGGATCGGGTATCTAATGCGAACAATTTAATCGCCAACATATCGGCGAATAAGTAAATATAATGAACTGGAGATGCTGCTAAGGCTTGAACCGCAGGTGCCAACACCGCGTCGTCGTCTTCGGGATCGCTCCAATCCAATAGGTGGATGATCTCCCAAAAACGGTGTTCGAGCAACAGAGGAGTATTATCTCGTTTGCCGATTTCGATGCGCAACTGAGCATTTGGAAACTCTCTTTGCAAATGCTGAATCGTTTCGAATCGCGCTTCCTGTAATCGCATGTTTAAAAGAGTCGTCATTTTTTTTTATTTTAGGATACAAAGAAACTAATAATTTCTGAGAATTCCAAATTTTAAGGAACAAATCTATAGTCCAATATTTTAAAAGGGCTGCGTAGAATTGTTCTCAATCCGAAAGGGAATAAATATTTAAAAAAATATGCGGACAACAAAGCACTGCGCGGCAACTCCCCGCAAACCCCACCGCAAAGGCTCGACTGCGGGGAGCTGCGTCAGTGCCATCGTTGTCCGCAATTTTTTATATATAAATAAATAAGAACTTGCTCCTAATTAAGGAGTTGTAGCAGAATTGTGTGTTTTTGGGGTACTTGTGCTGGATTTGTACGAAT
>JBDKKX010000448.1:0-4827 GCA_039795795.1 Bacteroidota bacterium
AGGCACTTTTAGGTGAAATTTATACCGCGATTGCGGAAGAAGTGCGTTTGCGCGGCGGACATGAAGTGCTTGCGCCTGTGGTGGATTTGGCGCGGGACCCGAGATGGGGGCGCACCGAAGAATGTTTGGGCGAAGACCCGTATCACGTTAGCCGATTGGCGGTTGCGGAAATCATAGCGTATCAGGGCGGCACGAAAGTCGAAAAAATTGCGCCCAAACACGTTATTGCGACTTTAAAACATTTTGGAATTCATGGCGCATCGGAAGGGGGTTTAAATGTTGCTCCGAATTTCGCCGACGAACGCACGGCGCGGGAAGTTTATTTCAAATCTTTTGAGGCTTGCGTCAAACAAGCGGGCGCATTGGGTTTGATGCCGTGTTACAACGAATGGAGTGGGTTGCCTGCGCACTCGAATCAATGGCTTTTAACCGACCTTTTGCGCAAAGAATGGGGGTTCAAAGGATTGATTGTTTCGGATTATAACGCAATTCAAGATTTGGAGACGCTGCATAAAATTGCGCCAAATGCGGAATCTACTGCAATTTGGGCGTTGAATGCGGGCGTAGATTTGGAAACACCGAACCGTTATGGCTATCATTTATTGACGGATTTGGTGAAAAAAGGGCAAGTTGCGCAACATTTAGTGGATTCCGCAGTGGTTCGAGTGCTGACTGCCAAATTTCGTTTGGGACTTTTTGAAAATCCTTACACCGACCCCAATGAAGCCAAACGGGTCATTGGTTGCGAAGCGAACCGAAAATTAGCGTATCGCGCTGCCACAGAAGCGATGGTTTTATTGAAAAATGAGGGCAATATCCTTCCATTGCAAAAAGGTAAATATAAAAAAATTGCTATTATTGGTCCCAATGCAGACCGTTGTATTTTGGGGGGCTATTCGAGTACGCCAAAACAAACCATTTCGCCGTTGCAAGCGTTGAAAAATAAAATGGGCAACGACGTAGAATTGATTTATGCAGAAGGCGTTCGGTTGACGGATAAAGGCAATTGGTTTTCGGATTCCAAAGATATTAAAGTGACAACTCATGCTGAAAATGCTGCGCGCATTCAGGAAGCGGTGCAAAAATGTCAAAATGCGGATATTATTTTGTACTTCGGCGGGGCGAATGAAGCTATTTTTAGAGAAGGTTGGGCGAATGACCATTTGGGCGATTTGACGGATATTGACCTTTTTGGCGACCAAAATGAATTGATTTTGGCTTTGAAAAAGGTGAATAAACCAATGGTTGGATTTGTTTTTTCGGGACCGCCCCTCGCTTGTAAAACATTGGATGATAATACTTTAGCCTTGGTTCAATGCTGGTTTTTGGGGCAGGAAACAGGCGATGCAGTTGCCGATTTGATTCTGGGCAATGTCGCGCCTTCGGGCAAATTGCCGATAACGATTCCGCGTTCGGTGGGGCATTTGCCTGCGTATTACAGTTACAAACCTTCGGCGCGGCGGGGTTATGCGTTCGAGGAAGTGAAACCGTTATACCCGTTTGGACATGGTTTAACTTATACGACTTTTAAATATGGTGTGCCTACGATTGGTCAAACGCAGATTAAACAAAATGAAAATGTATGGGTCAGCGTTTCAGTGACGAATACGGGAGAACGGACAGGTACGGAAGTCGTGCAATTGTACATTCGAGATGTGGTCAGTTCGGTGACGCGCCCTGTGAAGGAATTGAAAAATTTTAGAAAAATAACTTTGAAAGCAGGTGAACGTCAATTGGTTACGTTTGTGATTACGCCTGAACAATTGAGTTTTTATAACCGTGCATTGAAGCAAGTGGTGGAAGCAGGTACTTTTGAAGTGATGATTGGTACGTCTTCTGAAACGGTTCAAAAAGTGAGTTTTAATGTAGTGGATTAACAGTTTTCCCGCAGATTTCGCGGATTGCTTCGCAGATTTTCGCAGATTTTTTATTTTTCCATGAAAAATCTGCGCAGCAATCCGCGAAATCTGCGGGAAAATCGTTTCTTCCTATTGACTTTTAACTTTCATTCGGTTCATCAATCGGTCGAATACCTCGTTTTGCTAAATATTGACCCACATTGACTTTCAAACCTTCCCATAACACTATATCTTCATGCCAATTTGCCATTATCCAATGCTGATTTCGCTGCGCCACCAAAACCATTTGACTGGTCGTAAAAAACCAAATGACTTTTTCAACACCAAATTCATGTAATTTTTTGGTTTTGACTTGCCAAGCGATGTCACCAGGGGTTTTGGACTCTGTTTCGATTTTAACATCCACTTCAATAACCAATTTCGGCGGCACATTCGCATAATAGGCACCAATGCGGTCAGGCGGCAAAGTTGCTTCGTCAAACACCGCAATATCATAAGCTGCTTTGCTTTTTTTCGAGAGATTATTGCCAATTTCATTCGACATCACCCAATAAGGTGCTTCTTCGAGGTGATTCCAAAGCTTGGTGTTAATGTAATTCACCAAAATAGATTGATAAGTGCTGCATGCCATGACTTCTTCCTTTGTTTTTAACCCAGACAATACATCTTGATAACCTTTGTAAAACCAACGGTCTCCGTCAATGATTTCTCGGACTAAGTAATCAGGAACGACTAATTTAGTGGTTCCTCGTTTTGATTTTGATTTTTCACTTCCTATAATCGACATGATTCAGATTTTTTATTCAAAAGTACAAGAATTCGTTGAAAAAGTTATAAGTTAAATTCACTTAAGTCATTAGACAAAATTAAACGTACAACTTGACGCAAGTTTGTAACTTGCGTCAAGTTATAACTATTTGATAATTCATATTTTAAATCATTTTAGCGTACAACTTGACGCAAGTTGTAAACTTGCGTCAAGTTATAACTATTTGATAATCCATATTTTAAATCATTTTAGTTTGTATCATTTTAATTTGTCCAAGCACTTACTTCGAGAAAACAACATTGCGATACACTTTGCTCATCGCAATCTCACAGCCCAAAGAGGCTAAATGAACTTTTGCATCCCGACCTTCAATAATGGTTTCGCGCCATAATCCAGGGGCTTCTCGATGCCAAGTTTCAATCGAACAACTATCTTGACTCACCAAAACATACTCTTTAAAAGAAGGAATTGTTTTATATTTTAAAAATTTATCTCCTCTATCCGAATCTTTGGTGCTTTTAGACAGCACTTCTACAATTAAAATCGGATTTAAAATAATATCTTCCCGATTATTCCAATACAAAGGAGCTTCACAAACGACCACTGCATCGGGATAAACCGCTTGATTGTAAGCAGGAATATAAATTTTCATATCACTATTATACACCAAATAAACGGTTGAAAGCTCTTCCGAAACGGTTACTAACGCAGCTCCAATCTGCATAGCGATTTGATTATGTTTGGCTTTGGCACCTGGCATTTTAATAATTTGTCCGTTATGATATTCGTTTTTATGAAGCGACCCTTCTTCTCGTTTGAGGTAATTTTCTAAACTCACAAAACGAGGAATGGGTGTTGATTTTTTGATGGTATCAATCGTTGAAGCTACTTGCATTGAATATTTTTTTGATGGAATGAACGATATAACACAAAGTTACACAATTTCGTTTGAAAAATCAAATCACCGCGCTTTATTTTTATAACACTTATATAATCCTGTTGGCATACAACCCCTTTTTGAACTTCTAAGCGATACGGTTGTTTCGTTGTCAAAATCAACCCGAATATGTTAACCAAAATTAGAAAAATTGTTTTTCCTTTGCTCGGCTTGCTGACGATTGCAAGCCTTTATTTCACGTATCAATTGCGATTTAGCTTTGATTTCAAACAATTTTTTCCAGACAAAGACCCTGATAATACCTTTTTTCAACAATTTGTCAAGGATTTTGAACCTGATGACAATTTTTTATTGATTGGAGTACACCGAGCCGAAGGCGTTTTTGACAGTCTTTTTTTAGCGAAAGTCCATGATTTAACCCTGCAAGCGCGGGATTTGCCCTTCGTCAAAAGCACGCAATCGCTTACTAAAATTCAATTACCAGTCAAAACGGCGTTTGGCATTACGACGATTCCCGCCATTCACTGCGACGCGCCCGAACAATATGCCAATGACCGCGAAAAACTTTTAAAAGACCCGCGTTTTGTTAAAAATTGGATTGATACCGCAGGGAAAACTTTGGTGGTTTTGCTCAAAACCCGTGATTCCATTGATTTGAATGCCGCAGAAATTTTAATGAAATCCGTCGATTCCTTAGTGCAAACTTTTGATTTTCAAGCCTTTCACTACATGGGCAGCGCGAATTTCCAAAAAGAATTGGTCAAAGTCGAAAAACGAGAAGTCGCTATGGCAACTGCGATTGCAGCGATTTTAGTGGGCTTGATTTTATGGATTATTTTCCGAAAATGGGCAAGCGTTTTCATTGCACTCACGTCGGTTGGTCTGGGTATGTTATTCTTTTTGGGCGTACTCGGTGCTTGGGGACGAGATTTGAGCGTCATGTCTGCTTTATACCCTGTTTTAATGGTCATCATTGGTACATCCGATGTTATACATATGCTTTCTAAATATATTGATGAATTGAGGCGTGGGCACGAACCCAATGAAGCGATTGTCATCACTGTAAAAGAAATTGGTTTAGCGACTTTGATGACCGCCGTAACGACGGCAATCGGTTTTGCAACGTTGATTACCAGCCGCATTATTCCAATTCAAGAATTTGGCATCAATGCGGCGGTGGGCGTGATGGTCGCATATCTCACCGTTTTATTGGTGACGCTGGCAATTATGCCGTTTTTTAGGGTGGAACAATTGATTCAACTGCGTGAAGGCAGTACTCGGGTCGAGGTTTTGATGGAAAA
>JBDKKX010000449.1:0-4815 GCA_039795795.1 Bacteroidota bacterium
CTTGCACTGCTTTTTCACGTTCTTGCGCTGCTTTTTTTTCGGCTTCTTCTGCCCGTTGTACCGCTTCTTGCACTTCTTTATCTCGCTTTTCCTGCATCATTGCTTTGATTCGTTGGGTTTCGTTCCAACTGGCTTCATCATGTAACGATTTCAAATAACGCTCATATTCCAACCGTTTTCGTTTGGGGAGTTTTGCAATGGCTAATTTTTCTTTCGCCTTATCCATCCCTTTGGCGGTGAAATCGGCTTCGACTTTGCTATTTTTGAACAAATAAACCCATTCATCCAATTTATCATGGATTTCATCGGGAAATTCCAAGGCTTGCACCAAGTAATATTCGGGAAAGATTTGAGAAGGCGAAATTTTATTAAAAGCAGCTTGTTGTTCATCATTCAAGAGGAGTTCATCCTTCAAATGGATCCCTTTGAAAACGGTGTATCCATGATACAGATAATCGCGTCCTTGTGCGGCGCGAAAGTAAACGATGCTGACCGAAATGACTTTTTTAACGGACGCATAAGGTTCTCCTTTATTAATATTGTCCGTAATCGTCTTACACGCGCCAAATAAAATGCGTTGCAGATAATCGAATTCCTCATTGTTTTGGATTTCCACAATGATGCGTTCGTCGGTGATGGTTTTCACAAGGACATCGACGCGATTAAATTTGGCTTTTTGGCGGGACTGATTGCCTTCACTCTCCAAGATTTCTAAAATTTCGATGTCTTCTTTGAGCAAGACACTCAAAAAACCTTCCAAAACACCAAAATCGCTTTTATCTCGGAACATGTATTTCATGAACCAGTCAAAGCGGACTAATTCTGTAAATTTCGTGGGTATTTTCTGCATAATGTTTCATCTTTTTGCAAAGTTAAGCATTTTGAGGCAATTCTGCAACTTTTTGAGGTTTAATCCTTCAAAATCACCACTTGAATGTATTGATGTGCCGAGTCCCACTGACAGGTTTGAATGTGCAACGTTTTGGGATGGATTCTAAGTTTCTGCAAATAATCGCTCAACAATCCTTCGTCCATGATGGAATCATCGGATAATTGTGTTTGGGCTTTGGTATCCCTATTTAAGAATTCCATCCCCGAAGACCTCCCAACAGTTTGATTTACCCATTGATTGAGGGCTGCCTCTACGGCTTTACAGGTGTCTTGCATCGCCGTCGGCAGCGGCTCTGTCGGGGTCTGCACGGTTGGTACGGGAGTCGTCGCAGGACAACATTTGAAGAGGAATGCGCCAAGGGCTACGACGATAGCAGTGACATAATAAATGGTGCCCGATAAATAATACCATTTGGATTCGTTCGAGTTCGCCATGTGAACGGTTTGTGCGAAGCACTTTTAGAAATGAACACTTTTTTGTCTGCTGTCGCACGGCGCAAGGGCGCGAACGACGAGACAAATATACAATAATCCGTCTATAATTTACGTCTAAAAGTTGTTTTTTTAACTTTTACGCTCTTTTTGGAAGGGCGATTCTCCTCTAAGCAATTCTATACATGCCAAAAACATATATCTTTGCAAGATGGATTCATCATTCATCATTCATCATTCATCCTTTATCATTCCTTCATTGGTTTATTTATGAAACATGCATTTGTATTTTTAATGTTCGGTTTAGGGTTTGTAGTGCCGTTGCAGGCGCAACGCTCGACTACGGTGATTCCGCGCCAAACTGAACCGACCCTACCTTATGAGATTGAAGGAGAAGCAAAACGTTTCCTTCAAGCATTTCAAGAAACGGTCAAATATCTTGCGGATAAAAACAATGCGGAAGACCAAAAACGCTATATCGCCGCGGCTGCGGTGAAAGATTTTGCAAAAGGGGCTATGATTGAGATTCAAAATGGCAACAAAAAAGAACCCTTGACTCCTGACGCGTATTTCAAACGACTCATTAATCTCAAATACGAGCAAGTGAAAATTAGCTTCGAGTTGGTGAAAGTGGCAAAGTCGGAGATATTGAGCCGCGATAACTATCAGGTGCAATACGAAATCAAACAAATTTTTCAAGGCACTCGGGATGGCAAAGTCGTTTATGCGGATTTCACGATTAAAACCATTGATATGTTTTTCGTCTATACGCCGAAAACGAAGTTGTGGACGAAAAAATATGGTTGGGTTCGGGCTTTACACAGTCAGCGTGTCAAATAGGGCTGCTGCGTTTTTTTTGTCATTCCGCAGGAATCTTTTGTATCATTTTTGTCATTCCGAAGGAATCTTTGCTACCGAGCGGTTCCTTCGGAATGACAAAAACGATACAAGATTCCTTCGGAATGACAAAGGGAATGACAATCTGTGGGTAATGAATAAGGTTTCAAACCTTTCAAATCAAATCTATGAAATTTTATCAAATACTGGGTTTAATGTTTTTGTCGGTCGGTTTGCGCGGGCAGGCTCCCGACATGAAGCGGCAATTAAAAATCGTGTTAGACAAATATGCCGATCATTGGAGTTATTTCGTGGCGCAGGACGTGACCAATAAGTTGGAGGTGACGCGTAAATTTGCAGCCTTATTTACGACAACGGCTCAGATTTATGACCAAAATTATCAAGAATACCTGTCGCCGAGTGAATATGCCATTCAAATTCATAATTTTTCGACGGGTACGACGCTCCTCTTTCAAGACATACAGTTTTGTCGGCGCACGGATTTGTTTTATGTGTATTATCGGCAGGGTTACAAGGGGGACTGTTTGAATTGCGAAACGAAGGATTTACCTGCGTTGTATTATCGGATGTCGGTGGTGCAATCGGGTGGCAAATGGTTGATTTCTAAGATTGAGCTATCGCAAACGCAATCGCGGCTGCCCGATGCGGACAATGACGGCATTCCGAATGATTGTGATGTCTGTCCGAATACCCTTGGCACTTTGGAGCATTTTGGAGATGACCCGTATGATTCCTGCAAAAAAACGATACCTTCGCCCTCGCCCCCTTCGCCTTCGCCGCTTACACCCGTGATACCTGCAAATATGGTGTTGATAAAAGCTCCACCAAGCACTTATAAAATGGGTGATTTGTTTGGCGAAGGAGAAAGCGATGAAAAAAATACGCATTCGGTTACGTTGCGCCCGTTTGTGATGGATCAAACGGAGACCACTTTTGCAGAATATGACCGTTTTTGTGAAGCAACGATTCGAAAGAAGCCACGTGATTATAATTGGGGACGCGGGAATCGTCCAGTTATCGATGTCAGTTGGTTCGATGCAGTCGCGTATGCCAATTGGCGGAGTGTGCAAGCAGGGAAAACGCCTTGTTATACGATAGCGGGAGAAAATGTAAGTTGTGATTGGAATGCGAATGGTTTTCGCTTACCGACGGAGGCAGAATGGGAATATGCTGCGTCTTGGAATCCGAATACGAACCGTAAAACGCGTTTTGGAAATGGGAAAGATATAGCCGATCCTGCGGAAATGCATTTTGATGGGAGGGCGAGTTATAAAAAAACGTTTAGTGTTGTGGGCGAATATCGTGAAAAAACACTCCCTGTAAAAAGTTTTGCCGCGAATGGGCAAGGTTTGTACGATATGGCAGGAAATGTATGGGAATGGTGCTGGGATTGGTATAGCGATTCCTATAGCAATGCTACAGTAAATCCTACAGGTGCTGTTACAGGGTATGAGCGCGTGATTCGTGGCGGTGACTGGAGCGGCGATTGCCGCGCCTCGAATCGGTACTTCAGCAGCGATTTGTCTGAGCGTGAGTATCGGGAGGATGATATTGGTTTCCGCTTGGTTTTTCTTCTGCAGTAACAACGGGGTAGATTCCGACGGTATTTTGAGCAAAAAAAATGGAGCAGTGAGGGAGCGAAGCAGTGGTTTGGGGGTGGCACGGCGAAGAGGAACGAAGCCGATGCGCCCCCAAACTACTGCGTAGTGACCGAATAGCGACTGTTTAATTGGCAATCTTGCCCGCTTTTTTCAAAGTGGATGGAAAGAGCTGAAATAAAGCTCTTTTTAGTTTTAAATCCTTGATTATCAAGAATTTAAAATCTTATCCTATCTTCTATTCTGACCCTCCCATCTCAAAAAAGTATCTCTATCTCGTGCGTACAAGCGGATTGGGTTCGCATAAAACATTCTTCTTTTAACTTATACGGATAAAAAAGATTTGCCTGACGCTTCAAAAACCTTTATCTTCGCACTTAAAAAGGTAAAAAAGGTAGAATACAGATGGTAAAATTAGGATTTCAAATCGGATTAGAGGATTTAGTATTGGGTTTAGCCCAATTAGAAGCCTCAGAGTTGAAGCAGGTGTTTGAGCAGTTGTCTGCTCGCATTGTCGCGCCGCCTCCTGTTCCTCGACTTCATCAAGAAATTGTTTTACTCAAGCGCATCAAAGCCATGATTCCCGCAACCGTGGTGCGCCGCTTGAAAGTGCTGCAAAAAAAACGGCAGCAACAAACCATGACTCCCAAAGAACTTTCCGAAATGTTGCTCATCACCGATTGGATTGAAATCAAAAGTGCGGAAAGGATTCAGTTATTAGGCGAGTTAGCCCAATTGCGTCAAGTATCCATTCGGGTATTGGCGCAACAATTAAACCTTAAAAATTTTCATGGCTAAAAGATACAAATTTTCGCAAACCGCCCGAGATTTCGTTGCGCAACGGGCGCAAGGGATTTGTGAGTATTGCCAGATGCCACAGGATTTTGTACCCGATGCTTATGAATTGGAGCATATTATTCCATTGGTTCAAAATGGAACGAATGAATTAGAGAATATCGCCTATTCTTGTGGCGGTTGCAACGGTCGTAAACGGGCTAAGATGACTGCAATAGATCCAATAACCTTGGAAATCGTG
>JBDKKX010000450.1:0-4796 GCA_039795795.1 Bacteroidota bacterium
AATCTGTGAAATCTCGTAGAATCTGTTTCATCTGTGCCGAAAAGTATTTTTGTCTCGTACTGAGAATTTCGAGCATAAATTCAAAAAAAAACAAAAAAATCCGTGCAAATCCGCTTCAATCCGTGTCCTCCGCGTTCCAATTGTATCCCAATTATACCATAATTTTCTCTAACGACAAATAACAAATTTCGTAGCAAACCTTAATCCACCTTCATTCAAAGCAGATATAAAGTACAATCCATTCGCAATGCCTTGTAAATCAATACTTTGATGTGATACTCCAATGCCCATACGCCCTTGCCAAACCAACCGCCCTTGACTATTTTGTATCATCAACTGCGTTGCACGCGTCTGAACTGGTATTTTGGCAATGAATTGTCCATCATTCGGGTTGGGCTGAATTTGAAGGTACTTATTGGATGAATTATCTCCGTTTTCTGTTGCCGAAATCGCGTCCGTTGTCAGCGCAAATTGGCTAAAAGTCGTAATGCCATTGTTCGTGCTAAACGATAACGTATTATTATTATTCGCATTCCATTCATCGCCTGTGTCTAAGGGCGTTCCCCATGTCGCGCCTTCTGCATTGGAATTTCTTTTAAACATTTTGTATAAAGCGGTATTGTCGGAACTTTGGATATAGTTGCCTAAATTTTCAAAACGAATGCTCGTCAAATTTGAAAAACTTGCATTTGTGCCAAAATTACGAACAATCCAATATCGATTTGGAAAGGCTCTACCCACAGTCGGTTGTTGGTCAGGAGCCGAACGGAGTTTAGAAACAACTATTTCACCATTTGGATACGTGCCTGCGGCAGGAAATTCTAATTTCAAATCGGTGCCCGTGAAATCTTTGATGCCCCCATTCGCCACATTCATCCGAAAACTGGTACCTGTCGCAACAGGAGCCGTCGAAGCAACTCGGGTCGCACTACCGCTTAAATTGCCATGAGCCGCTTTTGCACGGTCAATAATCACCGAGCCAGTTTCCGCAACATTGGGATTGAATTGGTAATAAGCCATCAAATTATTTTCTAATCCTGTTTTCGTCAAGTGCATGGTTTCGCGAATCGTTGCTTGAGAAAGAGCCGTATTATATATGGCAATTTCTTCTAATAAGCCTTTAAAATCGCCTCCTTGCCCATGAATATCTGCATTGAGAAACAAAGGATATTGTTCAAAATCGGGCGCGGCAATCGTTCCATTGTAAACCCAAGGATTGCCATCCACATAAATCGTCACTTTCGTTGCCTCCACGACTATCGCAACATGAGACCAAATATTAATGGGCAAATTATGGGTGCTTGTCAACCCATAACTGACATCTTTAGCCGAGAAAACCAAATTCGTATTGGCTGTATAGCCTTGAAACGCAAATCCTAACCCAAAATGTGCCAAACCACTCTGGCGCGGCGCATTCGCTTGACTAATTATTTGCGAAAAAGACTTTTGTATTGCCGTCGGTTTCACCCAAGCCGTTATCGTAAACGGCAATTGTTTAAGAGGCATAGGCGAAAAACTGGCACCGCCCGTTGCTAATCCACTCAAATTCAAGGCATTACCCGCAATACTATCCGCATTGCAACTACTTGTATTGAATTGGAGCATATCTGGAATGGTTCTGGCACTGGTTCCATTTGCATCCGTGACCGAAAGTTTTACACTATAAGTGCCCTGCGAACCCAAAACAATTTTGGGATTTCTACTATGGGCATTGCTAATATATGCAGGAGTTGGTGTAATCGTCCATTGAAAGGCGGTCGGATTGGGCGAAACAGAATGACTTTCCAAATCAATCGTGTCTCGGGCGCAAGATACGATTGATTTATCCGCCATCGGTTGAACGAGCGTTGTCGTCGAATTTTCATAAAAATCCACCTCCCAAATCCCTGCATTCGCTGCCATCCGCAGTTTTTGAGCTTTGTAAAAAGGTTTTAACCTCGAAATTTCTCCATTCAACGCCATCGGCAAACCTGCATTATACAAAATCCAATTGGACATCACATTGTTTCGATAAAAAACTTTACCGTAATCTCCCATCAAATAAACACCACCATTTGTCCCCAATTGATGAAACATATCCGAAAGCCTAACACCATTTAGTGCCGTCGTCGTCCAATTCGTCCAAGACGCGCCGCCATCCACAGATTTAAAGACTTTTAACCCATTGCCTGCATTTCGATACGCTATCCAAATCGTATTTTCATCCGTTCCACTCACGGAAATCGTTGCCATTCGGCGGTCGCTCCCCGATGTGCCGCTTGGAGTTGCGCAGGCTGTCCACGAAATACCGCCATTGCTTGACTTCATCGTTTTGCCATCATCGCTTTGCGTTTCATGGAAATAGATCACATTCGGATTCGACCGACATACTTCAATACTCTTTACTTCGCCAGTGCCTGTATAAAGCGCGGCAAAAGTATTCCCATTATCCGTCGTTTTCCAAAGACTTGTCCCATTTCCTAAAAAATAAGTGTTGTAATTCAAAGGATGCCAAACTTGCTCACTGCTTTCCATCGCCGCATAACTTTCCGTAGGATATTTGGAAATATTCAAAAAATTGTAATAATCATTCCATTGATTCGGCAAAACCCGCCCCCCAATGTCTGAAAAATAAGTGTAACTGCTATTACCCGGATTCACATAACCCGTAGCCGCTTCTCCGCCACCCATTCGGATGAATTGACCTGCCGCATAAGTACTCCGCCAAGCCGTATTCCCATTGTGGTACCGCCCGCCTACCAATACATCCTCATTCCAACCGCTATCAAACCCCCAAAAATGCGACCCATAAATGCCCGTCATCCGTGCTGAAGCATTATCGGTAGCCGTAAAAAAATCACTCGAAAGCGTCATGCCACCATCCGTTGCTATCCAAGTGTCCCCGCCAACCGCCGTCATTTCTTGAATATCTGGATGGATTGCAAAAGCACCTGTGTAACCGCCGACTGCTGTAAAATTCGCCCCACCATCCGTACTTTTATAAGCCGTCGTGGAAGCCACGATTAAATGGTCTGCATTGGAAGGCGATGCGACAATACTTAAATCGTAATATCCTTGTCCATTCGTCATGGCGAGTGCGGTTGTACTACCAGCTGCCGTCATTGTCCACGATTCCCCCGCATTATCACTGCGCAACACCCGAGGACCACTGCCTGTTAATAAAATAGCATAAATTCTATCCTTATTTGCCGCAGTTATCGTAAGGCGACCCCCACCGTCCGTCAAACCTGCTATCCAACCATTAGACCGAATCGAAAAAGTAGCACCACCATCTGTTGATTTCCAAAATTCACATAAATTCGTCGCGGCGTTGTTGATTAAAGCATAAACAATATTGGCATCCGTCGGTTTGAAGGCAAGATCATAAACCGTTTTGTTGATGGGTATTGACCAAATGCCATTGGCGCGCCGCCGCAAACTGCTCCCTGCCACTAAAACATTGTCATTCGTGGGACTTATTTTAATATCATTTACATTTAAATTATTGACAGTCAATATATTATTCCAAGACGCACCCCCATCCGTCGATTGATGAACGCCCCCGTTATAACCTGTATAGACAACATCGGGATTGGAAGGGTCAATCGCAACCGCAGATTGCGTCGAGCTAAAATAAGGGACTCCAATCGCCGTCCAAGCTACGCCTTTGTTCGTCGTTTTATAAACACCACCCGTTTCGGTCGCGCAAAACAAAACATTCGGATTGGATGCCGCTACATCTAAGGCATAAATATTGGCTTGCCAAGGACAAGCCGTTTGTGCATTATTGTCATTTTTAGCCCAATGCGTTGAGTTGAGTGCTACGGGAGTCCAAGTCGTGCTGGACGGACTGCGGAATTGTAGTGCATTTTGGGTTTGTTCGCGGAGCCGTTCTTGGCGTTGTTGCTCAACAGCTTCTGTGGAAGGGATTAAAATTTTGCCGTCTGGCTGTACATAAGGCGAAACCGTGCGTCGCCAACGTTTAAAATATTTTTCATAAGCGTTTTTTTCAAAACCCTGTTTTTTCCATGCTTGATACGCCGATTCTACTGCGTGAAAATTGATTTTTGCCACATCTTGATATAACAATTGAGCAAAAACAGGCATATCCGCTTGTGGCACAGGACGTTCTACAGGATTTAGAAATTGAGCCGACAGTTGAGTTGCTGCTAAAAGAAGCAGTACACCCATTGAAAAACGATAGATTTTCATAGAGAATATGGTTAGTTAGTGAAAAGGCAGCATAAAAAGATACTTTTCGCGCAGATTTCAAACGGTGCGCCCAAAGATATAACTTTTTCAAAAAAATTCATCAAAACAAAAAAAAATCCCACCACCCAAAGGCGGCAGGATTTTATATTTGGGTACATAAACTTACCATGAAAAAGGGGGCAATTCCAGTTTGAAATCCCCATTTAAATCCCTAAGCGGAAAAAGAAGTGCCACAACCACAAGTCGATTTCGCATTCGGATTGCTGAATGAGAAACCTCTATTGTTCAATCCCTCCAAGAAATCAATTTCCATGCCCAGCAAATAAATCCCATGCGATTTTTGCATCAAAACGCGCATGCCATCAATCGAAAACTCCTCGTCATTCGATTTTTTCTCATCAAAACCCAAAATGTAACTAAAACCAGAACAACCACCGCCTTTTACGCCAATTCTCAGACCGTAATCCGACGGGATACCTTGTTGCTGCATGATGAGTTTCAACTGTCTCACTGCACCTGAAGTCAATTGCACGGGTGCTGCGACTGTTTTTTCCAAGATTTCGCTCATTGCTTTTGGAATTTTTTTTATTACTTTTGAATGAATG
>JBDKKX010000451.1:0-4785 GCA_039795795.1 Bacteroidota bacterium
CAAGCGACTACACGCATTGAGCATTGAATTGCTTTCGTTTTTTAAAAAAAAGATTATAAGTTTGTGGAGTATTTTAAGCATTTCGTTCACGAATGTTTTTTTTGATTTGTAATCTGTTTTCTCAACGAAAGTTAAATATGGTTTTCAAAAACCATACCAAGCAAAAAATGAAACAATCAAAATTATTGAAAGTTATTCCTTTGTGTATTGCGTTCCTTTTGGGTTGCAAAACGAGTAAACCGTTTATGGGTTACACGATCCAAAAAATGGCTATTTCGGAAAAAGCGATGGTCGTTTCGGCGCATCCGTTGGCGACGCAAGTGGGTTTGGAGATTTTGCGCAAGGGGGGCAATGCGATTGACGCGGCGATAGCGGTGCAATTGGCATTAGCCGTCACGTATCCGCGTGCTGGGAATTTGGGCGGCGGCGGTTTTTTGGTTTATCGGAGTGCGAAAGGGGAGACGGCTACCTTAGATTTTCGGGAAAAAGCACCCGCAGCAGCGCAGCGAGACATGTATTTGGACGAAAAAGGCAATGTTTTGCCCGATAAAAGTCAAAAAGGACATTTAGCAGCAGGCATTCCGGGTACGATTGCAGGTTGTGTCCAAATGTATGAAAAATATTCTAAACTCAAAAATTTTAAACAATTGGTTCAACCTGCCATTGATTTGGCGGAAAATGGTTTTGAAATCACGGATAGAGAAGCATTCGGTTTGAATAAAAATCAAGCTGATTTTACAAAATTCAATACGATTACGCCTGTTTTTGTTAAAAACGCACCCGAAAATTGGAAAAAAGGAGATATTTTGTTACAAAAAGACCTTGCGCATACGCTTACCTTAGTTCGAGATAAGGGTCGTGCAGGTTTTTACGAAGGCGAAACGGCTGAAAAAATCGTTGCTGAAATGCAGCGCGGCGGCGGTATCATCACTAAAACCGATTTGCAAAAATATCAAGCCACTTGGCGTAAACCGTTGACGGGCAAGTATCGCGGATACGATTTGGTGGGCATGCCACCGCCTTCGAGTGGCGGGATTGCATTGTTTCAATTGTTGGGCATGGTGGAGCAATATCCGCTTGGTTCGTATGGTTTTCACAGCAAAGCGGCGACACACCTTATAATAGAGGCGGAAAGGCGCGTGTATGCAGACCGCGCAGAGCATTTGGGCGACCCTGATTTTTACCCTGTGCCAACAGATAAACTATTGGATGCCAATTACTTACAAAAACGGATGAGTGATTTTGACCCCAATAAAGCAACGCCAAGTAAAGCAATTAAAGCGGGCAATTTCAAAACAGCACCTGTGAGTGAACAAACGACGCATTTCAGTATTATAGACGCGGAGGGCAATGCGGCGGCGGTTACGACGACTTTGAATGATAATTATGGTTGCAGAACGGTTGTTGGGGGCGCGGGATTTTTGTTGAATAATGAAATGGACGATTTTAGTGCAAAACCGGGTGTTCCGAACTTGTATGGGGCGGTTGGCGGTGATGCGAATGCGATTCAAGCGGGTAAAACGATGTTGAGTAGCATGACTCCGACGATTGTGAGCAAAGGCGGTAAATTGTTTATGGTGGTGGGTACGCCAGGCGGAACGACGATTATAACGTCTGTGTTTCAAGTGATTACAAATGTCATTGATTTTAAAATGTCTATTTCAGAAGCGGTTCAGGCGAAACGTTTTCATAGTCAATGGTTGCCCGATAAGGTTTTTATTGAAAAAGAGGGTTTGGAAAATGGGACGAATACGACTTTAAAAACGATGGGACATAGTATCGAAGAACGAGGGAATTTGGGTGCAGTGGAAGCGATTTTGGTTCGTTCGGACGGAAAGTTGGAAGGCGCGGCAGATATTCGGGGGGATGATGATGCAAGAGGGTTTTAATTGATTATCCATACATTACAATTTATAAAATGCAAGATATAACACCATTTCCGCGCTGGCGCGTGGAGTACGCGGCGGAAGATGATCCGAATTCTCCCTTTTACGGGCGCACTTACAATGATATGAGATGTAAGCATCGAATTTACAATTATTATATTCATCCGCGCTGGGATGAATTTGGTTCTGAAACATTATATTTGAAAATTTTATATGCAGATTATAATGATAATTATTGCATTATAGAAATGATTGGCGAATGGAATGATACGCTTCACAACGATATTGCCATTTTAAAACAAAAAGTCTTTGAACCGATGTTGGATAAAGGCATTTATAAATTCCTGCTTTTGACCGAAAATGTTTTAAATTTTCATGGTTCGGACGATTGTTATTACGAAGAATGGGCGGAAGAATGTCGGGAAGAAGCAGGTTGGATTGCCCTGTTGAATACCTTTGACCATGTGGCGGAAGAAATGAATTATACTGGTTTACAGCACTTTATACATTACGGTTGGCAATTTAATCATATTGATTGGCGGTTGCATAAGCCTAAAACTTTGTATCAATTGGTGGAAGATTATTTGGAAAGTCGTTCAAAAGTGGTAGCCTTAACTTAATTGTGGGACGCTGGAATTGGGATTAAATAGGATTTTTTTGAGATTAACTAAGATTGATTTTTAGGATTTGTAGTGTTCCCCAAATAAGGTTTGTGGATTCGTAAAGACGCGATTTATGTTGTACGAAGTTGAGATGCCCATTGAGTAACAAAAATGTGATTACAACCGATAAAATCCCGTAGGGATGGTGCTTAAGCTACCAAAGGAGCATCCTTACGGGATTTTATCGGTTGGAGCGACCTTTTTGTTACCAAACTGAATTGATTTTGTGCATCATATAAGAAAGTATTTCCTTCTAAATGCACCTTTCAATGACTTCTTCGAGCCGCTTCTGCCCTCAAACTATTGCAAAAACCGATATAATCTTTAATAGCTAAACGCGCTTCTTCCAATAATTTAGGGGCTTCGGGCGCGATGTAACCACTTTTTTCTATGAATTCGGGTAATTCTTTTTCAAAAAATAAAAAGGCTTTAATTTGATGATTGACGGCTAATTCGGCTTGTTCTACGGTCGTCATTTTGACATTTTTGCGAGCATTTTCGTAGAAAGCAGGTACAAAATGGAGTTTTGCAATCAAAATTTCTGCCCGTTTCGGTGGCTCAATATCTTCATTTTTAAAAATACGATAAAAACCCACATGACAATTAAATGCCGCAGGATTGATTTGACTATTCGTCAAAAAAACGTCCACTCCTTTCAAAATGCGTTGGATTTGGAAGTAATTGGGGCGAAAAGCAGCATTAATCGCATTCGTATCCACCAATTTCAATTGCGCACCATACCGTTTTCCGAACAAGCGAACACTGTCCATATTCGCTTTGGAAGGGATAAACAGTTTTTTCAATTGCAAATTATGGGCATCTAATGGGGTTTCATCGGGGAAAAGTTTGTAAAACGATGCCTTGAAATCCGTACAAAAGAGTGGAAAATCAATTTTTGAATGGTCACAACCTGTGAAAACATGGGTACTCAACATCCAAAACAGGGTATATAAGCATAGTCTCCTCATCATTTTTTAAAAGGACTTGTTCAAAATCAGGGTATTGTTGTATTTTTGCAAACAGATAGGTACATAGGACACATAGAATATTGATACTCAACGGACTATGTGTCCTATGTACCTATGTGTTTGCAAAAAATGATGCAATTTTAAGCAAAAAATTAATTATCAACAATTAAAATCACTCCATAATGACTGCAATTGGTGCAACCCATTTCAAATTCCCCCATCAAACGGCTTTCTACAAAGGCAAAGTGCGGGATGTTTATACCATTGAGGAGCGTTTAGTCATGGTTGCTTCAGACCGAATTTCTGCTTTTGACCACGTTTTGCCGCGCGCTATCCCGTTCAAAGGGCAGGTTTTGAACCAAACGGCGGCTCATTTCCTTCGTGCTACGGCAGATATTGTACCAAATTGGCTGCTTGATACGCCTGACCCGAATGTTAGTGTTGGGTTGCTTTGCGAACCGTTTCGGGTGGAAATGGTGATTCGCGGGTATCTGACGGGGCACGCTTGGCGGACTTACGCGGCAGGCAAACGGGTATTATGTGGAGTGCAATTGCCCGATGGCATGCGTGAAAATGATGCGTTTCCAACACCGATTATCACGCCAACGACCAAAGCGATTGAAGGACATGATGAAGATATTTCGAGAGAAAATATCATTGCTCAAAATATCGTTTCTGAAAAAGATTATGTGGTTTTAGAGAATTATACCCGCGCTTTATTCCAACGAGGAACGCAAATGGCAGCAGAACGGGGTTTGATATTGGTGGATACTAAATATGAATTTGGTAAATATCAAGGACAAATTCGAGTGATTGATGAGATTCATACGCCCGATAGTTCTCGTTATTTTTACAAAAAGGGTTATGAAGCGCGCCAAGCGAAGGGTGAAAAACAGGTTCAATTATCGAAAGAATTTGTGCGAGAGTGGTTGATGGCAAATGGTTTTCAAGGTAAAGAAGGGCAAAAAGTGCCTAAAATGACCGATGAATGGGTGAATGAGATTTCAAAAAAATATATTCATTTGTACGAAACGGTTACAGGACAACCGTTTGTGCCCGCGCCGCAATTGGGGCGTTTGGATAAAATGGAAGCGGCGGTTTTGAAGTTTTTGAACTAAATGAAACGCGCAACATCGTAGGGACAGGTCGTGACCCTGTGCTGTGTACATAAGTTCTTTGACAGATTGTAATATGAATTATCTTTGTGAAAATTTACTCAATCCACGGAAATGTTTACAAAGATAGGAGAAGAAATCCATGCGAATAGCT
>JBDKKX010000452.1:0-4781 GCA_039795795.1 Bacteroidota bacterium
CCGTTTTTTTTTAAATCCTTTCCCAGAATTCGCTCTGGGAAAGGATTTAAAAAAATATTATTTATTACACCTTCTTTTTCAACTATTTATTTATTACAATAGTTAAGCCTTACGCATATTCATAGGAACATAGGACACATAGATTTTTTTTAAAAGATTGAAAATCAATCCTTTAAAAAAAATCTACGTGTCCTATGTTCCTATGTGTTTCCAAAATCTATGTGTTTCCACCAAAATCGCGGATGAGCCATTTTAATTTGTCCAAGCACTTATTACCTCCAAAACGTATAATCCTATAATAATTTAAAATACTACAAATCCTAAAAATCAATCTTATTTAATCCCAAAAAAATCCTATTTAATCCCAATTCCAGCCCACGCCATTAATTGCCGCGCCACAAGCTCTGGTGGTGCATTTTCCACATCTAAAACAAATTTTTGCGCAATTGGATTATTATCAAACAATTGCATATAAATTTTATCATAATATTTTAAAGCAATCCGCGTCGCGGTTTCAAAATCCCCTTGATTCAATGCTTCATCTGCTTTTTTTAACGCCTCTTTCCCTAATTTTTTCTGAATTTTTTCAAACGAAATCCTCAAATCGTTCACATTCGTTTGAGTATAAATATCCACCAAATGTTTAATACGCATTTCATTAGGTACTTCAAGCTGCACCAAAGTTGCACCCTTCATCTGCGCCCAAAAACCTGCGGGAATGACTGCCGAACCAATCGTTCGACTCTCATTTTCCACCCAAACCCGTCGATTCGGGTCTAATTTCCGAAAAACATCAAACAAATCATTTTCAAATTGTTCCACCGTCGGTTGCGGCGGTTCGCCTATCCAGCCAAAGGCAGAACCTTTATGATGCGCCAACGCTTCCAAATCAATAATTTGTTCCCCCGCATTTTGCAATGCCTTCAAAATCAATGTTTTACCACAACCCGTTTTGCCACCTAAAATCATTATTTTCAACGGTTTCGATTCAAACGCTTGCATCACGAGCGTCCGATACGCTTTGTAACCGCCTACAATCGTCAAAACATCAAATCCAGCCGTTTCCAACAGCCAACCCATCGAACCACTCCTTTTGCCGCCCCGCCAACAATGCACAGACACCCGTTTATTCGGCGCAATTTTTTGCGCCTGCCGAACAAAATTTGCCAATTTCGTCCCAACTAACTCTAATCCCTTTAAAAAAGCATGATTTGCCGACACTTGTTTGTACAAAGTGCCAACTTGCACCCGTTCCTCATCGGAAAACAAAGGAAAAGAAATCGCATTTGGCAAATGACCTTGTGCATATTCAGCAGGCGTTCGGACATCTAAAATCACCCTGTCCATATAAATTTTTTCTATATCAACGATGTTTACCTTCTCCATTTAAAACAAGATTTGTTTTTTTTAAAACATTTTTTTGTAAAAATATTTCGACATTCTGAACGGTTCAAAAAATAAATAGACCTGTTAAAATATCTTTTTTAGAAAATATATTTTAATAATACAATTATTAATAATTTTAATATTTCGACTTTTTAGGGTATTTTAATAAACCGTTATAGATTGCAATGATTTTATTTAAATATATATATCATTTTTAAACAATATTTTACATAATTAAAAAAAATGGATTCTATATTCAAGTCGTGATATATTTTTATTAAAAAAATAAAATTTTTTAAAATATGTTATATTTGTATATAAAATTTTGTTAAATAAGTTAATCATAAATAAAAATTTTGTCTTAAAATTTGTTTTTTTGAAAAATAATTTGTCTATTTGCATTCATATCCCAACCCAATAACGCCACAGAACTGATTTAGGAAAAAACTCAACAATTATTTTAACGGAATCTATCGAAAATCAACGCTATGAACGTACCTTTTTTAGCTATACTGTCCGCCACTTTATGGGCGAGTACCGTCGAAGCGCAAACAACCAGTGCTTCCGTAGCCCCAGTCGCTTCTTCAAAGGAAGCCGCTCGTGCGCGATTTTCCGACAATCCTAACAACAAAGGGGGCGAGAAAACCCAAGAAAAAGTTGTTGGCGATGAAACAGGCGCAGGCCGTGCACGGCAACAATTAATGGTTGATTTTAATATGTATCGGGATTACAGCATCACGATTGACACGATTATGAGTTCGGTCACGTCCAAAGGCGTTAGCGATGCTGAAAACCTTTCCAGAGAACAAGGTTTTGCGGATTATGTTGCCAAAATCGATAAAATTTTGCGCCGCAAATTGTCTAAATTGGACAATTTTAAAGCCTTGAATTCTCAACAAGTTACAGAAAAAAATAATTTAATGCGCGGGGTGTCGGTTTTGAAAAGCGCGCAATGTTTGGCGACCAAATCGGACGGCTCTTTTGAAAAGATGGTGGATGCGGATGGTTTTGAAATTATGGCGTTTCCTGTGGATTCATTGAAGCAAAATTCGAGGTATGGCTTTGTGGATAAGTACAAAAATGGCTTTGTGCGCGTGCAAAAAGACCAAGTTTTTGGTTTTTTGAACTATTGTGGGGAGGAAGTGGTGCAATATCAGTATGAAAAAGCGGAACCTTTCAATCACGGCAGGGCGTTGGTCAAAAAATCGGATTGGTTTTTTGTGGATGTTGCGGGCGCGGAAAGCAATGCTTTGGAAGGCGTTGTGGAGGCAAAAGCATTGAGTGGTGGTTTGAGTTGGGTGAAATTGACCAATGGGAAGTCGGCAATTATTACGAATCATTATGATGAGTCGAAGCAAACGTTGTCGGGTTTGTACGACGCGATTGAGCCTTTTTTTAAACATGAGATTTTTAAAGTGTCGAAAAATGGCAAATCGGGTTTGTTAGACATCACGGGTTCTTTATTGACGGAAGTGGTTTATGACCGCATCGAACCGACCAATTTTAAAGGGGTTTATAAGGTGGAAGTCAATAAAAAATTTGGTATTTTGGATTCTAATTTCAAGGTGGTTTATAAACCTGTGTTTGATGAAATCACGGCTTTCAATGAAAGTGGGGTGGCGCGTTGCAAAGAAGGCGTAAATTATCGCTTTTTGACGCAAAAAACCTTGAAAGCGAGTAGAAGTTATGATTTTGTGAGCGATTTTAACGTTTTTGGAGTGGCAACTGTGACGGACGAAATGAAAAAAGTGGGGCTGATTGATGCGGATTTGAATGTACTGGTGCCGCCGTCTTACCTTTGGATTGGCAATTTTAATCAATTCGGACTTGCGAATGCTTGTCATTCGGAGGGGCATTGCGGGGTTATCAAAACGGACGGTTCGATGGTGATTCCGATGGAATTTCAAGAAGTTGCTGCCTTCAATAAATTTGGGATGACGGTTGCAAAAGAAAGTCCAAATGATTGTAAAACAAACGATTGTAAATTTTATACGGTTTACGACCAAAAAGGTAAAGTATTGATTCCTAAAGCATTAGATATACCAACGCGTTATGAAGTGACGGATAGTTTACACAATAATGAACATATTATTGTGATGGCTTACCAAAATGGGGCAGCGCGTCCGCGCTTCCATTTATTAGACCGAAAAACGTTTAAACAAATTACGAAAACGCCTTATGAAACGATTAGTCCGTTTGATGGAAATGGCGTGTTTCGGGTCGAAAGAAATGGTTTGTGGGGGTTGATTGACATTGAAGGGAAGTACGTTGTGAATTGTCAATACGGGGATATGCGGATGGGAACGGAAGGTTATTATCCTGTGCGCAATGCCGAAACGGGGCTTTATGGTTTCATTGATAAAAAGGGAAAAGTGCAGATTCCATTTGAATATGAGGATGTTAAATATTTTAGAAATGGACACTGTGTTGTCACGAAAGGACGGGAAGAATGGGGTTTGATTAGCAAATTCAATGCAAAAATAATTCCATGCGTGTTCAAAGCGGTGATTGTCAAGGAAAGTCGCTATGAATTGAAGGATGCGGAGGGCAATGTTTACACGGTGAACGACAAGGGAGATTGCGAACAACATTGTGCGAAATTTGAATCGATTCGCAAAGCGGCGAATATGAAGGCGGCAAATTTACAAACTGCGCCGACGGGTAAGAAAAAATAATGCGTTTATAAAAGATTCCGAAAAAAAACGTTGTAGATTTTAAAAATCTGCAACGTTTTTTCTTTTAAAAATCAAAAAAGTTTACCTTTGCCTCGAAATTATTAAAAGTTGAATGACAAATACCAAATTAGAGCCAAAAAGTCTTTTAGAAATCGTCTGGTGGGTAACAACAACGGTTATTGTGGCGGGCGTGATGTTTCCAATTTGGAAAGATTTTCCTCAATTTCCGTTTCAAATTACAAATATTTTATTTGTAATTGCTTTTGTCACGTTCACGCGGTACGCTTTTCTATTGAAGCACACTTTTCTAATAGATAAACAGCGTTTGAAAATCGGATTTGTGGCATTGACAGGATTAACTGTTTTGTATTTTGTGAATTATATCAATGATTTTTCGCAATATATTGACCAAAACGACGTGCTTAAAATCATGAAAAACGTTGATGCTGAAAAAAGAGATAATTTAATGTCGTATATTAAAAATGAAATGTTGTTTTTTGGCATCGGCAGTATTATAGCAGCGATTGTTTTGGCAGGTCGATTGGCGGTTTCAGTGTGGCGTTGGCATAATTACAAAAAAGCATAACTTATAACATATAGATATTGAATTGATTATCAAAGATATACTGCGCACAGGATGAATTTGTGATTTTTGGCAAGTCTCTTTGGAGAGAGATGGATTTGTTTTTTTTGATTTTTTGCAAAAAAATCAAAAAAAAC
>JBDKKX010000453.1:0-4776 GCA_039795795.1 Bacteroidota bacterium
TGTTGTACAATACGAAAAATTGCCGAGTGGATAATTGCACTTTTCAAAATAAAATCACGGGTTGCACAGGCGCGGGTGCGACGGAAGCCGATGGCAATCGACCTGTTTTAGGACTTTGGCAAAAAACGGATTCCATTACGATTATAAATAGTACGTTTCAAAACAACAATAGTCGAGAAGCGATTTACCATTCCAATACGTGCAGCAATACGCTCATTGAAAATTGTACTTTTACCAATACGGGTGGCATTCAAGGCACGAATGAATCCGATTGGGGGACTTTTGGCGTACCTTATGAAAAGCATTTAATGATTCGCAATTGTAATATGACAGGAGGCGCGTATGATTCCGAAGAAGCGGCAATTAAATTAGGTGCTTGTCGGGGCGTGCTCATAAAAGATTGTAATATAACGAATTATGAAGAAGGCATGGTGATTCAATCGGGATTGGCGGCGAGTTTGCCTGAGAATTGTCGTCAATTTGCAGTTGTGCGGACGAGCATTCGCAATAGCAATCCGAATAATAATTATCATGGATTACATGCGGGCATTTTATTTCAAAAAGTGGGCGGCAAAATGCACGGATTTTTCCTTTGTGGCGATATTGGTTCGACGCGAGCGGCTCCGAATTGGGGACAGGAACAAGCGGTTGCCTTCACTACGAATTCGACGATAGCGTTTGATTCGCTTTTTTGGTTGGGAACGAATGTAACTTCTTACAATACGAGACCTGATTTTAAATTTTGGGATTATTCGGTTCAAGGCAGTCCTTTTGTGGTGGAGGAATGCGATGGCGGAAGTCCGCCTACCTATTGCGGCGATTGTGCGACGATGAGCGATGCAGCCATTGAAGCTCGCATTCGCACTTATGACGCAGAAACGGCGGATACCATTCGAGATTTGTTGGCATATCAAGCCGTGCAAATCGTGTTGCCTGTTGAATTATTGCATTTTAAAGGGCATGCGGAAAGTCGAAAAAATGTTTTAAATTGGCAAACAGCTTCTGAAATCCATACACAAGTATTTGAAATTCAACGATTTGTATCTAACGGAGATTTTAAAACGATGGGTTCGATGCGCGCCGCAGGGAAAGCTGCGGTGTATCAATTTGCGGATGACGCACTCGAAAAAGGCATTCATTATTATCGGTTGAAAATCGTGGATGGGGATGGGAAAGTGAATTATTCCAAAGTCATCAGTATAGAAAATGAAACCCTTTTGCCTCGATTAAACCTTTATCCGAATCCTGCAATGGATGTTTTGACGATAGAAAACGTTCAAAACGAAGCCGTTGAAATCGTGAATATGGTGGGACAAGTTGTTTTGTATGAAAAAAATGTGGAATCGATTTTGAATATTCGAGGTTTGCCGAGTGGTGTTTATTGGGTTAGGACGGGCGGTTTGATGGCGCGGTTTGTGAAGTATTAGGAACGTTGGAATTCGGATTAAATGGGATTTTTTTGGGATTAAATGGGATTGATTTTTTTTGGATTTATGGGATGTTCCATTTTTGGATACATTTTGATACGAATGGATGTACGGATTTTACAGATTTCACGGATTGGTACGGATTTTTTAGAACCTAAATGCTTGGTTTTAGGCAAAAAAATAAAAAAATCCGTACGAATCCGTGAAATCCGTAAAATCCGTACATCTATTCGTATCAAAATGTATCCAAAAATGGAGCATCCCATAAATCCTAAAAAATCAATCCCATTTAATCCTAAAAAAATCCCATTTAATCCGAATTCCAACGCTCTTAATTCAAATTATTTCGCAATCTGCAATTGACCTGTAATAGCCTGTTCTCCGTTTGCCTGAATGGTAACGAAATACGTACCTGCATTCAACGCCTGAATCGGCAACGCATAAGACGTAACTGCCACATTATCAATCGTTTGTGTCAAAACAACTTTACCTGCTGCATCCGAAACGAACAACGTTACTTTTTTAGCTGCAAAATTTTTCAAATTGATTTCTGCTTTATCCATCGTCGGATTGGGGTAAATCTCAAAACCAAGTGATTTATTGCTCACTTTGCCCGAAGTCGTCGGTGTTTGTGCAGCGTCTGCTATATTAATGGTGTAATCTTCAACTTCGCCTTTGTCAAAAGTTTCACAAGCAGTTGGTTGACCGCCCGATTTTACAGAAACGCGCATCCGCGTCGCACCCACAACTGCATCCGCAGGTACAGTAAACGTTTGTGTAAATGGATTTTGATTGTTTTTGCCTAAGACTAACTCATTGTCATCGAACACATTATTCTTATTAAAATCAATCCAAACGCTGCAATACACATTCGGCAAATTGCCCGCCCAACTCAATACAGGCGTAACACTCACAGGATAACTTTGTCCTTTCACCAAATTCGTAGAAAGATTCGTATAATTAGAATAGCCCAAGGTGCTAAAATCTTTGAACTTACCCGAATTATTTTGAATCGTACCGACATTGACCGCAGCAGTATAAACTTCCCAAGGCGCGACAGCGTTAGAAGCACAATATTCCGTAGCACTTGGTGGAGGCGTTGTACCGCCGCCTTTGACCTCTACTTTCCAAAGTTCGTTGCCATAAGCCGTCGTGTTCATCGCATAATAGAAAACATCATTATCCATCAACACACTATGTGTCGGGTTTGGCAATGAATTATCACAAGTTTCTACATTGATGCTTTTGTCGCCCAATTCAATGGATTTCGTTTGCGCTTCCGTCTGTCCGTACCGAACCAACGAGGGCACATTACAATTGGCAACGCCTGTTGCCTTATTTGCGAAAACGTATTGCACGCCTTTGGAAACAAAAGGTTGAAAATACGTCACACCACTTGCTGCATTCACGCGGGTTAAACTATTTTGCGCATTGATACAATAAGTGCGTGTTGTGTTACCATCTTGCGTCACCACATAAGCCGACGTTCCACCGCCTAAAAGGTGGATAACCACTTCATTAGCCGATTCAAAATTCTTCGTTAATTGCACCGTGTTTGCAACAGAACCATCTGTTTTCCACAATTCTCTGCGATTATTCATAAAATACAAGATGTCCCCTGCCGTTTTGACCTGTGCAATCACGTCAATGCCTGCATTTAAATTGGTGCGCACCCCAGCATCTGTAAAATTCACCAAAGCATCATTGGTTGTTATATGAATTTTGTTGCTTGCAATGCCAATCGTTGAAAACAAATTGAAAGGAGCTTGCGTATTTGCCGCCCAAGTTTCGTTGTAAAGCGTCGATTCGCTACCATTGTTTGAAGCGAAAAGCGTTTTACGATTCACATCTTGTGGATCTGCGGGACGCGCTTTGTAATTTTCTTCCAAAAAAAGCACTTTTTCGTTCTCAAAAGCGGTATAAACCGTTGTTGCAGGGCTGGTTTTGGACATTACAATCCCATTGCCATTGTGCACGATGTACGATTGGAAACGCTCGCTTCCAATGCTACCCTTTACATAACTGTAATTGATAAACAATTTACCATTTTTCGCCGAAAACTCTTTGATAATTGGGTACGCGTTGGTACCTAAGGTTTGGATAATGGTGGTCGAAGAAAAATCAGTACGTGCCAAATTGATTTTTTGAGCTGCTCCAACGCCAACGCCCGCTTTTTCCAAAAGCAAAACATACCATTGACCATTTAAAACCGTTGCTCTGGAGAAAGCCATGCCCGCAGGCGGCGTGTATGGAACAGCGACCGTTCCGTCGTCGGTGCCATCGGTTCGGAACAATTTTTCCCCTTCTTCATCGTCTGCGGTGAAATAAAGCACATTGTTGACGCTGTAAAAATTGCGCGGACTACTGCTATTTGCCTCTGAATTGAGGTTTTTAACCAAGGTAGGCGAGCTTTGGGCAATTCCAAATCGAGCAAAACTTACTACCAAAACGATAGTAACAATGGATTGATACATGTTTCTCAACATAATGTTTGTTGTTTTAATTAAAAAAAAATGATTAAACCGAATAAAATTAAGGCGAGACCGGTGCGATTACTCAATAGTAATGTTTTTTGAATTTCTGAATAGTGAGGTCTTTTAGCTGACTCGATAGTGATGTTTTCTTTTGAAGGTGCAAAGCTATAACGTTTTTTGAATAATGCTATGTTTTTTAGGAAAAAATGTGAAAAAGGTTGTAATTTTTTTTTGAAGTGGTCGGTTGGAATTGGGATTAAATGGGATTTTTTTGGGATTAAATGGGATTGATTTTTTAGGATTAAATTGGAATTTTCGTTAGACGCGAAAAGTAGATTACAAATTGTGATACGAATGGATGTACGGATTTTACAGATTTCACGGATTCGTACGGATTTTTTCTTGTCCTTCCGTAGTTAACGGGAGAAGTTTTTACAAAATCCTTCGTTTGCCACAAGATTGCTCCCGTCTCCGTGTGCAGGCTGCCCAATTCATTATTATTGGTAGTCAAAATCAATTGGTTTTCATAAATTCCGATGAAGGCGGTGATTTGAATCAAAAGTTGCTGCGACGGATGCCGATAATAGCCCCCCATTACGGCATCGGCTTCACACCCACCCGTCGTGGCTCTAAAAACAAACCTTTTACAGATAAAAATTGAATTTTTGTTTCCTACGGAAGGACAAAGTGCTGCAAGTTTGCAACTTGCAGCACTTTGTCATTCCGTAGGAAACGAAATTCGTTCTCAGCTTTTGCAAGTTACTTTTCTTTTTGTTCCGAATAACAAAATTCAATGTATCTTTGTATATTATTTCATTAAAACATTGTCCAATGTCTGAAATCCAATTAGCTATTCAAGACCAATATATGGCTGC
>JBDKKX010000454.1:0-4773 GCA_039795795.1 Bacteroidota bacterium
CGCGCAAAATGACCTCCGATTTACCTGCGGGCAAGGCAGCCGTAGTCGTCCGCGAGACCTGCGCGCCATTAAGGAAAACCGTAACATGTTCAAGCCGCGCATCCAATTTTTGTTGAGCGATTGAAACAAAAGGTAATAAAAACCCAATGAATGTTAAGCATTTCATAATCCATCATTTGTTGAAACCAAAAAAATATTGAAAAACGTTATAATAACAAGGTGCAACAAATATAGACATTCCATAAATAGAGCATAAAAAATAAAAAATTATATATGTTATTAATGTGCAAATGCACTTGCTTTTTAACGATAAATTAACTAATTTTGTCTTGCATAACAAAAGGCGTATCACAACTTAAAATATAAATATCGCTATGATTCATCATAAAACATTAAACCACATCGGTACAGCAATTTTAATTTCAGGGATTTTATTAGTACCCATGAAATTCATTGCGGCGTATGTTCCGCTTTTCCCGATAGAAAACATTTGTATTGTTTTGGGCATTCTTTTGATGAGCTTGTCTCGTTTGAAGTGGGAACAAAAAGTCAAATTGCCTTCTAAATGGCAACAGTATTTGACGCAGGTTTAATACATTGTGTTGTAAATAAAAAATACGTTATGCCTTGTTGTGTTAACAGCAAGGCATAACGTATTTTATAGAAACTTATTTCAAAAAAAATAATTTAAAAAATAGTAATTTTAAAGTATTGAAAAGTATAATATTTTGATAATTTACTTTTTAACAAATATTATTTTAATAATTGGAATAATTATTGACACTTTGATTGGAAATGGTGTTAGTACAAAATTTACAGAATAAAAACAATGCATTATGGAATTTGACCTAATAGGACATCTTGTCCCATACACGGTTATTGAAACTGACTTTGAGCGATTTGAAAAAATATTAGTTTACGATTTTCCAAATCACTCTTCAAGGTATGAAATATTATCGGGTTATAAGCTATATCTTGAAAAATTAAAACAAATTATTGGTAATTCTTTTTTTCAATGGGTAGATGGTAGCTTTGTCACGGACAAATTGAACCCAAACGATATTGATATTGTTACGTTTTTTAGATTATCAAATTTTCTTCAAAAAAGAAAATTTTCTGAATGCTTTAATCGCTCCTGAATCAAAATTGCTTTTTAAGGTAGATGCAGCGTTTGTACCTATTTTTCCTGAAAATCACAGACTTAGATATGCAACAGAATGGGATATGAGTTTCTGGAAAGATTTTTATGGTAAAACGCGTCCTGATTCACATCAGCGTCAAATGTCAAAAGGCTTCATTCAACTTAACTTTTAAAAAAATGGCAACTTCCATAGATCCAAAAAAAGTAAGAATTTTAGATGTACTTGACCAAATCGATAGATTAAATACGTTGATTAAAGTACATCATCAAGAAACAAATAGTTTATTAATGGTTAAGCAATATACACATTTGAGGTTACGGTTTTTAAATGAATTAAAAACGCTATTGCATGATTTTGAACTCAATGTGGAAATGGCTACCTAAATGGGATTATTTACAGGTATTGAAACAGTTACAATATTTCAATACCTGTAAATAATTGTAAATCAATGATTTATTCCCAATTCGTATGATAAAATTTTCCCGTTTTATCATCAACCCTTTGATAAGTGTGCGCTCCAAAGAAATCACGTTGTGCTTGAATGATATTAGCAGTCGGCTGACTTTTCTGCAACGTATTCAAATAATCCAATGCCGCCGAATGACACGGCATCGGCAAATCGTGCTGCAACCCCGTGATACAAAAAGTTTTTAAACCCTGTTTTAAAGTTTGAATTTGTTGTAAAATGGTTTTATTTTCAAACAAATCTGTATTTTTATCGCACATTGCCACCAATTTTTCCATAAAAACACTCCGAATAATGCAACCATTTGTCCAAATCCGAGCAATTTCCGATAAATTCAATTGCCAATGAAACGTTTCCGACGCAGTACGCAGGATTAAAAAACCTTGTTGATGATTCACAATCCGCGCAAGCGTATAAGCCGCTTTCAAATCCGCAATGCCTGCGTGATGTTGGGTTTTATAACCATTTTGCGTATAAAATGTATCAAAATCGCCTTTAATCGTCGATACATATCTTGCAAAAAGTGCTGCGGTAATCATCGTCGCAGGAATGCCCAATTCAGAACTCGTAATCGTCGCCCAATTACCAGTGCCTTTATTGCCCGCTTTGTCCAAAATTTGGTCGATAATATAAGTGTCGTTTTCCTTTTTCAACAAAATGCTCGACGTGATTTCCAATAAATAACTTTTCAAATCGCCTTTCGCCCAATCTGCAAAAATTACTGAGATTTGATTGGGTTCTACGTGCATTATATAGCGCAAATACGCATATATTTCTGCAATCAACTGCATTTCAGCATATTCGATGCCGTTGTGAATCATTTTGACAAAATGCCCCGAACCTTCCGTACCGATATAGGCGCAACAGGGTTTGCCCGCTTTATCTTGGGCAGCGATGGCATTAAAATAAGGTTCAATTTGTTTGTAAACCGACGCATCGCCCGACGGCATAATACTCGGTCCGTACAAAGCACCCCGCGAACCACCCGAAACGCCTGTTCCTATTAAGTGAATATTTTGCGTTTTCAAAGCCGACATTCGACGCTTCGTATCACTAAAATGCGTATTTCCGCCGTCGATTAAGATGTCATCGGGTTCGAGATAAGGCGCGATGCGGTCGATGAAAGCATCCGTATCTGAACCTGCTTTTATCATTAGAAAAATTTTGCGCGGGCGTTTCAACGCGAGGACGAACGATTTTAACTCTTCAAAACCCATTGCGGATTTGAATTCTGGGAAAGTTGCAATGGCTTTTTCAGCCACTTTTTCTTCCGAACCCGCCACAAAACGATTGAACAGTGCTAATTTTACCCCTTTTTGAGCAAAATTGCGGGCTAAATTGGTACCCATCACGCCCAAACCGACGATGCCAAAATCCGCTTTTTGAATATTTTCCATAATTTTTTGAATGATAATAATAGGTTGGTTTCTAATATCGATGGTCATCGCATTTTGAGGTGCTTCCAAAATCTCAAATTGCGATTTTAATAATTCAACGGGCATAAAATGACCTTTCCGAACCCTCATTCGTTGGAGAATGGTTTCAAAATCGCCTTTTAAATAAATTAAAACAAATTGATTTTCAATGTTTTGCATCAAAATTTGCCGATAACTTTCTTTCAACGCAGAACAAGCAAAAATAGCCGATTGATGTTGTGAGAGACATTGTTGCGCGGCTTGATGAAGCGATTTTAGCCAATCCAATCTATCCTCGTCGGTTAACGGAACGCTCGCCGCCATTTTTTGAACATTGGCGGCAGTGTGAAAATCATCCCCGTCAAACCATTGAATATCAAGGCGTTGTGCGAGCATTTGCGCAATTGTGGTTTTGCCACAGCCCGAAACGCCCATGATACAATAAATTTTGTTGCTCATAATATTTGATTTAAAAATAATACGCCTAATAATCCCATGACGGAAATGATACTTTCCATCAACGACCAAGACAAAAAGGTATCTTTTAAAGACACTTTGAAATAGGCTTTAAACATCCAAAATCCAGTATCGTTCAAATGAGAAAAAAAGATACTGCCCGCGCCGATTGCCAAAACCATCAAATTCGGATTTACATGCATGCTTGACAATGTCGGCGCAAGAATTCCTGCCGCCGTCAACCCCGCAACCGTCGCTGAACCTAATAAAATTCGGATAATTGCCGCTATCAACCACCCTAAAACCAAAGGATGTATTGCCAAACTCTGAAAATACGGAATAATCGATTCACTCATCTTGCTATCTATCAAAACTTGTTTCAACGCGCCCGACGCACCAATCGTCAATAAAATCGTTGCAACGTCTTTGATGCCTTCATCGTAAATCGACATAACCGTTTTAATATTGGTACCTTGTCGAATGCCTAATGTATAAGTGCCTATTAGTAAAGCAATTAGCATTAAAATAGACGGTTCGGTTAAGAAAACAATGAAATCTTTCAGAATAGGTTGATTGCCCAAAAAAGTGGATAAAATCAATGTCCCCAACAATAAAAAAACGGGCAACATCGCTGAAAAAATACTATTTAAAAGATTGGGTATTAATGGATTCACTGATTTTTCAGGCATGACTATTAAATCTCCTTCCGTTGGAATATGCTTCAACGTTTTGGCAAAAATGCCTGCTGCGATGACCGCAGGAATCGCTACCAAAATCCCATACATAAAAGTTTTCGCCATATCCGCGTGAAAAGTCGCAACTAAGGACGCGGGAGACGGATGCGGCGGCAACAAACTATGCGCCACCGATAAGGAGGCTAACATCGGTATCGCGATGTAAACCGCAGGTAACTTGTACTGATACACCAAACTAAATATAATCGGAATCACTAATACAAATCCAACATTATAAAATAATGGAATCCCAATCAGCAAACCTGTCAAAATTAAACCCCATTGTAAGTATTTTTCGCCGCAAAAAGCCATGATTTTGTCTGCAATGACGGTTGCCGCCCCACTTTCTGCAACCAATTTGCCCAACATCGCACCCGCAGAAAGGGTGATTAAAATAGAACCGAGCATATCGCCAATGCCTTTTTGTACAGATTTGACGAGGGCGGGTAGCGGCATGCCGAGTAGCGCGCCCGCAAGGACGGCAACGAGGATTAAGGCAATAAAGGGGGAAATTTTAAATTTCGCGGTGAGCAAAATTAAGATTCCGATGACGAGGACTA
>JBDKKX010000455.1:0-4750 GCA_039795795.1 Bacteroidota bacterium
CACCCCCCCCCCCCACAAAAACACAAACACCCCAATAATCCTAAAAATCTTAAAAATCAATCCCATTTAATCCCAAAAAAATCCCATTTAATCCCAATTCCAGTGCCCCACTAAGCTTTTACAGATTTCACTTTACTACCATATAAAGGAAATTGCTGCATATATTCATTCACTTCCCCGCGCACTTTTGCAATCACGGCTTCGTTATCGACGTTCATAATCACTTCATCTATCCATTCAACGGTTTTCAAACAATCTTTTTCTTTGAAACCGCGTGTCGTAATCGCGGGCGTGCCGACGCGAATCCCAGAAGTAATCATAGGTGTTTGAGTATCAAAGGGAACCATATTTTTATTAACCGTAATATCTGCACGCACTAAGGCTTGTTCTGCTTGTTTGCCCGTCACGCCTTTGGGACGCAAATCAATCAACATCATGTGATTATCCGTTCCACCAGAAATAATTTTATAGCCTTTGGCAACCAAAGCATTCGCCATCACTTGCGCATTTTTAATCACTTGACGACCATATTCTTTAAATTCAGGTTGCAACGCTTCGTGGAATGCCACTGCTTTTGCCGCAATCACATGTTCCAACGGACCGCCTTGCATGCCCGGAAATACGCCCGAATCCAAAATCGTGGACATTTTTATCAAATTACCATTTTTCAACTTGCGTCCCCAGGGGTTTTCAAAATTTTTACCCATCATAATAATCCCGCCTCTCGGTCCGCGCAACGTTTTATGCGTTGTCGAGGTGACAATATGGCAATGCTGCATCGGATTATTCAACAATCCTGTCGCAATCATCCCCGCAGGATGCGCAATATCCGCTAATAACAATGCATTTACTTTATCCGCAATCGCTCTAAACCGTTTATAATCCCAATCCCGCGAATACGCGCTCGCACCACAAACAATCAATTTAGGCTTACATTCCAGCGCAATTGCTTCGACTTTATCCATATCCACCAATCCTGTTGCCTCCTCAACCCCATAAAAATGCGGTTTATAAACTTTTCCAGAATAATTCGCAGGCGAACCATGCGATAAATGCCCGCCATGCGCCAAATTAAATCCCAAAACCGAATCCCCCGGTTGCAAAACTGCCAAAAAAACAGCCGCATTCGCCTGCGCCCCCGAATGCGGTTGCACATTAGCGTACTCTGCGCCAAACAATTCTTTCAAACGGTCAATCGCCACTTGTTCAACCTCGTCAACCACCTCGCAACCACCATAATAGCGTTTGCCCGGATAGCCTTCTGCATATTTGTTGGTCAAGCAACTGCCCATGGCATCAATGACGGCTTGACTCGTAAAATTTTCAGAAGCAATCAATTCAATGCCATGTCGTTGGCGATCCAATTCTTTTTGGATTAATTGGGGGATAAGCGTATCTTTTTTCATATAAAAAGTTTTAAAAAATAATGAATTGCAATTCGGTGGACACATAAAACATATAGCATGCGCATGTGAACGATACGTTAAAATAAATTTAAAACTCAAAACAATTGACAATTGTTTTGAATCGTTCTAATTTTGGCGCGAAATTACAAAATCATTAACGAAACAACTGTTATTATTACATTGAATTGTCGTCAAAAACGCATTTTAAAGAACAAACGTTATTATGAGACTAAAATTTTTATGGATCCTTATGATTTCCTTGATAGGAAATACCCCAAATTACGCTACTTCGGATAAATTTCGCCTAATTTGGAACGAAAACCCTGCGACAACTGCCCTTTTTGCTTGGAATCAAGCGTCGGGCGCGAATCCTGTGGTTTATTATGTGGCGGTGGAAGAAGGCAAAGTGCCACAACGTTATGAATTCAAAGCCACTCCAACGAAAAATAACCTTTTTCGAGGCATGAATAATCAATTTTGCCAATTGAACAATTTAAAACCGAATACCCTTTATTATTTGATTCTCAAAGATTCGGAAGGATTTAGTCGAAAAATGCGTTTTCGCACGGCTTCTAATCTGCCTGATGCCCGTCTTTCGATTATTGCTGGCGGCGATTCGCGCAATAATCGGGCTGCCCGACGAGATGCGAACCTATTAGCGGGCAAATTAAAACCGCATTGCATTTTGTTCAATGGCGATATGACCGATGGCGATACGGATTTGGAATGGCAAACTTGGTTGGACGATTGGCAATTGACCATCGGAACGGATGGACTTTTAATTCCAATTGTACCCGCACGCGGCAATCACGAGAAAGACAATACAACTTTAATGAATTTGTTTAACCTGCCTGCGACCAATTATTACGCACTAAGTCTTGGCGGTAATTTGTTAAGAATTTATACTTTAAATACGCTCGTGGCAGCAGGGGGCGACCAAAGAACCTGGTTTGATACGGATTTGGCAGCGAATCAAAATCAAATTTGGAAATTTGTGCAATATCATCAGCCGATGCGCCCTCATACGCAAGGCAAAGACCCGAAAGATGAGCAGTATAAACAGTGGACTGATTTATTTCTCAAATATAAGGTGAAATTGGCTATCGAATCGGATGCGCATGTGGCTAAAACGACGTTTCCGATTCGCCCAAGTACGGCGGCGGGCAATGTAGAAGGTTTTGTGCGCGATGATGTCAATGGCACGACTTATATTGGAGAAGGTTGTTGGGGCGCGCCGTTGAGACCTTTTAATAATGTCCGCACTTGGACGCATAGTGGCGGCAGTTTCAATCATTTTAAATGGATTTGGGTTGGAAAGGACAATACTGAAATTAGAACGGTTAAGACAGATAATGCAACGGAGGTTGAAACCGTAAGTCAACCATTTCAAATACCTGCCAAATTAGATATTTTTAAGCCGACGGCAGGTGAAGTAGTCACATTAAAAAAATGATGAAGAACGTATAAAACTTGCGTCAAGTTTGCAACTTGACGCAAGTTAATTCATTGATTTTCAATTATTTATATTTAGATAGGTTATTTCAACCGAACCGCTTATAAATGTTGAATGCGCATAAAATCACCAGTTGAATCGAAAACAATTATCTTTTGGTCGGATTCAGGCGTATTGCGTTTGATAGTTACCGTGTAAAACGCTTCTTCTAAAACCCGTGTTTTAATGGTTTTGATAATACTGTAATCTGGGTAATTGGTTTTGACCCATTTCGCTGCATTTTCTGGTGCTGTGGCTTCGTTTGCTGGGCTAACTGCTTGTACAGGGCTAAGATTCGACAACTCAACCGCGTCTTTTTGACAAGCGGTGAAACTGAACACAGCAAATACAGCCGCGAATAAGATAGTTTTCATAGTGATAACAGATTTTAAATGTTTGTTCGTAATAATTTTAACAGTATTATTTTACACAATACCGTACCAACGACGATGCTAAAACGCATAAGTTGCAACATAAATGCCCCATTTCGATAAAATACAAGGATTAAGAGACGAATCAGATGGTAAATTTCGACCAATTTATCTTTAATAATAAAATAAATCGTTTTACGACATCATTCATCACTCTTTAAAACATATACGAAAATAGAAAACTCATCGCCTACCTTTAAATTTGTAATTTTACTTAAAAGGCTCTATTTCCTCTAAATTGGTCAAAATTTTGCCACTATTGTTGCGTTTGTATCAGTATTTTGCTGAAACATAAAACTCAAAGCTATCCCAACCATTTTATAACTCTAATTTTTTAATATTAAAGCACGTCTTTCATGAACAACATGGGCAATGAAACAGCGTTTGAACAGGCGATTATTCCCTTTTTTCCAACTCCATTTTTGGGGAATCGCTCTACGGATACTGAAACTGTAATGGATGAAACCATTGCACTTCCTTTAAAAGTGTATTTTGAGATGACTTATCGATGTAATTTGACTTGTCGGCATTGTGTTACGGCATCTTCCCCTTATTCCGATGTTTCAAATGAACTGTCCACAACGCGTATTTTAGAATTAGTGGATGAAATGGCGGCTTCGGGTATTCGACAAATTACGATTGGCGGGGGTGAACCGTTGATACATCCAGACTGGCAAAAGATTTTCAAATATATTACTAATTTAGGTATTAAATTAATCGTAAAAACGAATGGTACTTTACTGCATGAACTCAACCTTCAAGCCTTAAAAGCCGTCGCGCTTACTGAAATGCAGGTTGCTTTTGATGGTGGCAGGCATTTTCACAATAGTTTACGAGGACGAGACAATTATGAGAAAGCCTTAAAAGGGCTTAAAGCATTGATTTGCAATGATTTAAATGGCATTGCACGTTATACCTATTGCAATGGTGCAGACCCAGAATTAGAAAATATGTTTCAAGATATTGCTGCAACGGGCTGTAAATTCATTAAAATTGCGTTGTTAAAAAAAGCGGGGCGAGCTAAACATGAACCTGATTTGATGCCTCAAGCGGGGGATGCAGGTTTAGCACATTGGCTTATGGGTTTGGGCAAAAAGCATGGTTTGAAGGTTCAACTTGCGAGTGCTGATTTTCCAATTGATTTTACGAAGGCGAATGCCCTAAAACAGGGTGAAAAAGAATGTAATGCTTGTGAGGCAGGTTTTAATACGGCTTATGTTTCGCCCAAAGGACATATTTTGAGTTGTGTTACGATGCCGAATCATGCTTTTGGTGAATTGCATCATCAATCTTTTGCAAAAGCATGGCAAAGTCAATCGGCTCAAACCTTTAAAACAAAAACAGGCGTTTGTGAATTGAAGTGCGTTGGAATTCGGATTAAATGAGATTTTTTTGGGATTAAATAGGATTGATTTTTAGAA
>JBDKKX010000456.1:0-4745 GCA_039795795.1 Bacteroidota bacterium
GACGCAAGTTGTGCTGTTGGTAAAATAAACTTGCGTCAAGTTTGAAACTGTTGGTAAAATAAACTTGCGTCAAGTTTGAAACTTGACGCAAGTTGTGCTCGAATTTATTTTTCAACTCATTTAGGAAAGGTATATTTCGATTCAACTGCCTTCGATTATTCAGTCACCCTATCCCACGATTTAAAACGCAAAGGGTCAATAAATTTAGTTTCCAAATACGCTGCATTAAATGCTTTATCTGCCGCTTGGCGATCCATGAAAGATTTAAACAACGAGAAAAGCGTGTCTAAAACCAATAAAGCAAGTGGATCTCCATCTTTTTTCAATAAAGCGTCTGCTTTTTGATGGAATTCATTATCACAATACAATTTTGCATCCTCAAAAAGGTGTTGATACGTCGCAGAAAACAATTCAGGCGATTTTTTAATCCGACTGCGCGTCGCAGGATTTGCCAAATCGCGTTTCAATTGGTCTAAAACTTCATCGAATTTAAATTGACTTTGTTTATAAGCCACTTTCAGTTTCGTCACCGATTTTTGGTCTAATTGCAATTGTTGGTCGCCTTTGATTTCCAAAATTTTAGCTTCGGTATTATTGCGATACCTTTTGAAATTCTTAATAAACGAAGTTTGTTCGAGGACACCAATAAATTCATCCATTTTAGGATTGGCTGCCATCGGACTCGGTCCTTGCGCGCACAAGGATGTCAACGAAAGCAAAAACAAAGTAGATAAGGCGATTTTGGAGCAGCCGATTTTCATTTTTTAGTTATTTTAACTGTTGAAAAGATTTTTTTTTGATTGATGTTTGCAAGGAAGTGTTTTGTCATTGCAAAATTAATATTTTTTTTAAACTTTTCGCACTTCATAAAACATCCCCTATTTTTGCTTTTTTTCGATGACATTTTTAATTTTGAATCCATTAATTAAAAGAATCATTCCAGCATGGCGAAACCATACGAACAATACAACAACGCAAAACAATTTTATTTGGGGTTGAAGGCGGGGGAAAACCAAGCATTTCATTACCTCATCTCGAAAATTAAAACGCCCATTCTTCAACAATGCCGCGAGCAAAATATGACAGAATCTGGGGAGGATGTTTTACAGCAAACGATTGCGATTTTGCTGCAAAAATTGGAAAATGGCACTTATCAATTTCAAGAAAACGCCGCGCCTACAACCTATTCGATTGCGATTGCTAAAAATTTAATCAGCAATCACAAAAGAGGAAAACGAAATAATGCATTGGATATTGAGTCTTTCACTAATGTATTTTGGACGACCAACGATTGGACGGGTTTGGAAGAAACGGTTGCGTATTATTTATCGTTGCTTGGGGCGGATTGCCAACAATTAATTCGATTGCGCGAGTTGAAGGAGTACAAATATAAAGAAATTATTGCGCAAAAGTGGATGCCTAAATACACTAATGAAGGGGCTTTGCGCAATAAATTTCAAAGTTGTTGGAATCAATGGATGGAAATCATTGAAAAATTGGGGCGCGACCAATAATTTTCAGAAACTTTTAAATCAATAAGGCGATGAAAAATAAAATCATAGATTATTTAAAAAATGAACTTTCGGTCTCCGAACGCGATGCTTTTGAAAAAGCGTTAGCAACCGATGCCGATTTGCAAAAAGCATTCGTTTTCCAAAAAGCGCAATGGGAAAAATTAACCTTATTGCGTTTGAACGCCAAAGCAGCAGCCTTTTTAGCGGAAGCAAAGGTGCTGGATATGCCCAAGTCTGCTGCCATCATCACCTTGCGGCGCGTACAATGGACGGCTTTGGCAGCTGCCACATTATTATTTGTTTTTAATTATAATGCGTTGAAAAATTGGATGAAACCGTCGATTTCAACAGAAACGAGCCCCGTTATTGCCCATCAGGAATCCTCCATGCCATCGCCCCAAACGCCGATGGTCAAAACGCCGACTTTGCCCGAAACACCCGTTTTGACTCAAACGCCGCACCTTGTGATAATCCCTCCCCAAGTGCAAACCTCGACTCCCAAAATATCCAAAAAGAAATCTAAAATAGTGCCTCCATCGCCTTCCGCGCCTGTGGCAACGACGGAGATACGCCAAGAAACGCTCATTAAAGTCGGTGCGACGACTCCGAATGATACGTTATTTCAGCAAAATCCTCGTCGAGATACAACCACTTCAAAAGACCTTGCAATGGTTACTTTGGATAACATGTATGATTTTGAAGGAGATAATAGTTTGATTTCCAAACATTTATCCACAATCTCGTGCAACGCTTTTACCGTTTCCTTCGTCATTAAAACGGACGGAACGGTAGCCGAACCCAAATGGGAACAAGGCGATAAAAATTGCGAAACCGCCGTTCTGAACCAAATTAAAAAGATGCCTCTTTTAAAAAAACCAATTTATGAAGGCAAAATAATTGATTATCGGTTCACATTCATAAAAAAACCTTAATTTAATACCTAAATTGCGTCCATTTGAAAAATGGACGCAATTTATGCCAAATAAAAGATTAAGATTGCACCAAAATTTGAAAAATTCTTTGATATTTGCACCTCTTTTTGAAATTTGATTTTTAAAACAATACCAACCCAATACCAAACATTCAATGGCAAATCAATCCAATACCCCACTTTCGATTTTGTGCATCACGGGCTATCACAAAGGCGAAGCGTTCATGCAGGCAGCCAAAGCAGCAGGTTGCAACGTTTATTTGGTGACTTCGGAGCAATTGCGCGATGCCGATTGGCCCCACGAGAGTCTTGATGACATTTTTTACCTCAAAGATATTGATGGTATTAAAGGCAATTGGGATATGAATGCTTTGACCAAAGGCATTGCATGGTTTTTGCGCAGTCGGAAAATCGATAGAATTATCTGTTTAGACGATTTTGATGTGGAAAAAGGGGCGGCTCTTCGCGAACATTTCCGCATTCCGGGCATGGGGCAGACGACAGGTCATTATTTTCGCGACAAATTGGCAATGCGCATGAAGGCGCAAGAAGCAGGGATTCCGATTCCAGCATTCACGGCGTTGTTCAGCGACGCGGATATTAATGATTATTTGGAAAAAACGAAAGCCCCTTGGCTCATCAAACCGAGAGGCGAAGCGTCCGCAACGGGCATCCGAAAAGCGGATTCTAATGCCGACGTTTGGCGGATTTTGAACGAATTAGGCGACGAAAGGCATCAATATTTGATGGAACAGTTTCGGACAGGCGATGTTTTTCATGCGGACACGTTAACGTTGGATAAAAAAGTTATTTTTTGTCGCGTCAGCCAGTATTTGAATACGCCGATGGAAGTTGCGCATGCGGGCGGCATTTTTCGGACGGCGACGATTCCCTTGAATACGGCGATGGATACTGAATTGCATGTCTTGACGCAGCGCGTGATGACGGCTTTTGGGATGTTGTACGGCGCGAGTCACACCGAATTCATCAAAGACCCAGCTACGGGCGAATATTTTTTTGTGGAAACGGCGGCGCGGGTTGGGGGCGCGCATATTGCGGAATTGGTGGAAGCGGCTTCGGGCATCAACCTTTGGCGCGAATGGGCGCGAATAGAAGTCGCGATGGCGCGCAAGCAAAAATATCGTTTACCGCCCCAAAAAGAAGACCATGCAGGGATTTTAATTTCGCTTTGTCGGATGGCGCATCCTGATATGTCGAATTTTAAGGATAAAGAAATTGTTTGGCGGTTGAATTTGGATCATCATATTGGAATGGTCGTGCAATCGCCGATGCAGCCGCGTATTTTGGAATTATTGGAAGATTATGCAGGACGCGTTTTGACTGATTTTCATGCTTCCGCGCCAGTGCCTGAGAAATCAAATCATTGATAATCATTGAATTCGGAAAGCTGAAAAGACAAAAACAATTCTTGCTGTTTTGGAAAATTGCGATACGAATGGATGTACGGATTGGTACGGATTTTTTTTTCTAAGTGCTTGGACAAATTAAAATGATATGAACTAAAATGATTTAAAATATTGATTATTAAATAGTTATAACTTGACGCAAGTTTGCAACTTGCGTCAAGTTGTACGTTTAATTTTGTCTAATGACTTATTTTGCTTGGGTTTAGAGCATACAGTTACAAAAAAATCCGTACCAATCCGTGAAATCCGTAAAATCCGTACATCCATTCGTATCCTAATTTTCCCAAGTAAAAATTACGATGCTTTCATCCCTCATTCAAATTGGAATCAAATTGAACTTTTTGCGGCTCAAACGAATCGAATCAAGGTAAAAAAACATACTTTTGCCCTCGAAAAAGATACCTGTAATCATTACTGATTTTCAAACAGCCCAATGACTCTTGTAATAATGACGACCCGTTTAGTATTGGAATATCGGGACCATATTTTGTTTTTAGAACAAACCGTTCAAAATGGTGGTGGTTATACGCTACCAGGCGGGAAAGTCGAGTTTGCCGAATTCGCTAAGGAAGCCCTCATTCGAGAGACGCGCGAAGAAACGGGGATGAAATTGAAGCGCAAATCGGTGAAATTGCTCCATGTGCTGCATCGGCGGCTGCCTAAAAATATAGAAATTGTGTTTTTTTTCGGCAGTTCGGACTGGGAAGGCAAGATTGAATCCAAAGAACCTGAAAAATTTCAAAATGCAGTTTGGTTTCCGATACACGAGTTGCCTGCTAAAATGCCGAGTGTGATTCGGCATGCGTTGGAAGATATTCACGCAGGGAAGACGTATTCGGAATATCCAAAGCCCGAAAAAGAGAAAAAAAATAA
>JBDKKX010000457.1:0-4744 GCA_039795795.1 Bacteroidota bacterium
CCTATATTTGTCAACTTCAAACGGTCGATTTGTCCTAAAATCGGTCGTCCTGCGGTGCCCGAAGGTTCGCCATCGTCGTTTGCGCGGAACTGATTTTGGTCTAAACCCAATCGCCATGCGTAACAATGATGTCGTGCTTTGGGATGTTCTTTGCGAATGGTTTCTGAAAAATGGGCAAAATCGGTTTCTGAAAGCATCGGATTTGCGTAAGCAAGGAACTTTGAACCCCTATCTTTGAATTCCCCTGTAGCGAGATTTTTGATTGTTAAATAATTGTCTTTCATTGTTTTAGGGTCGTTGGAATTAGGATTAAATGGGATTTTTTTGGGATTAAATGGGATTGATTTTTTAGGATTTTGGGGATTGATTTTTTTTTAAATCAATCCCCAAAATCCTAAAAAATTAATCCCATTGAATCCCAAAAAAATCCCATTTAATCCTAATTCCAACTATTTACGTGGTAAAAAGATTTCTGCCATCATACACCGCGCCGAACCGCCGCCATATTTCTCAATCGTCTGAATATTAGGCGACAATATCTGCGTATGTTTTTCAATTTGTTTCAATTGAGCATCATTCAAAGAGCGACGCGCCGTCTCAGACATTACTAAAAAAGTTTCTTCAAATTGATTCCCAACTTGCAACATATTTCCAGCAAATGATTTCATTTGTTCCAAACTAATTTCAATCAATTCTTTTTTAGTTTGTTGCAATATTTTAAGCAAATTTGATTTTTCAGCCACATCAGGAATCGCTTCCAAACAAACAATGGCAAAGGTTTCGCCTAAAGCCATCATCACATTGGTATGATAAATCGGCACTTGTTTATCATCTACTGCTTTGAAAATCACTCGTTTATAATGGAGGATTTCACATAATTCATCTAAAACTTGCACATCGGTACGCGGGCTTAAACAAGCGTAAACAATTTCATTCGCCCTATCCAAAACCATACTGCCTGTCCCTTCCAAAAATTGATTTACGCCTTCATAATGTTCCAAATGCACTTGTTTAGTGATTTCAAAGGATTTATCAATCGCTTTCAAAATGGGGTCTCGACGTTCTTTGCGACGGGCGGGCGCGAACATCGGGTATAAAATCGTCGTTCCGTCTTCGTGAAAAGTGACCCAATTATTCGGAAAAACAGCATCTGGCTTAACAGGCGTTTTGGTATCCTGCGCGACAACGATATGAATGGCGCGACTTCGCAACATCATCACCATTTGGTCAAATTCATTTAGTGCTTGTTGTTGAATTTGTTCTGTGGTTTGGCTCTCGTCCCGCGTTTGAAAAGCATTGTTGGCGGCGGTTTGTTCATTGAAACCGAATTTCGCTGGACGCACCATTAAAATATTGTGTGTAATGGTTTTCATATTATAATTACGGATTCTTTTAAAAATTTTAAATTAAACAATCTGAATCAAAATAGGTTAATGAGGAATGATAAATGGTGAATGATGAATGATGAGTCTTATAATTTATTGATAATCATTGAATTATAAGATTCATCATTTATCATTCAGCATTCATCATTTCCTAAAACGGCAAAATTAGAAAAATCACTCCTTAAAAAAGATAAAAATGGCAGTAATCTCCATCAATTTAAAAGATGGTTCCGTGAATCAACCCGAAACGCCCAAAGAAATCATTGTCGGCATTGATTTGGGAACGACGCATTCCTTAGTCGCGTACATCCAAGACGGTCAACCGATTTGCGTCAAAGGGCAGGATGGCAAAAGTACGTTAGTCCCTTCTGTCCTGCATTTTGAAGCCAATGGAGGGATTTTGGCAGGCGATGATGCCAAATCAAAATTGTTGACGGACCCAAAACATACGATTTATTCTGTCAAGCGGTTGATGGGCAAATCGTATAAAGATGTTCGACAATTTGAACAATATTTTGGGTATCAAATCATTGATGAAGATACGGAAAGTTTGGTTAAAATTCGGGTGAAAAATGCTTTTTATACGCCTGTGGAACTGTCTGCGCATATTTTAAAAGCCTTAAAAACGCGGATCGAGGGTGTTTTGAAACAAACGGTGTCGAAATCAGTGATTACGGTTCCTGCTTATTTCAACGATGCACAGCGTCAAGCGACGCGAGATGCGGGTAAATTGGCGGGTTTAGACGTTTTGCGCATCGTCAATGAACCGACGGCAGCAGCTTTGGCGTATGGTTTGGACAAAAAATCAGAGGAAGCGCGCACGATTGCCGTTTATGATTTAGGCGGCGGTACTTTTGATGTTTCGATTTTGCAATTGCAGGATGGTATTTTTGAAGTGTTGGCAACCAATGGAAACACGTTTTTGGGTGGCGACGATTTTGACCAAGCCATTGTCGAAAATTGGATGCAAACCCATCATATCCTGAAAAATCGGTTGGATATCGATAAAATCATGGGGCAAACCTTGCGTTTGAACGCTGAAAAAGCGAAAAAGCATTTAAGTTTTAATGAATATTTTCAATGGCAATCGGATATTTTGGACGGGCAAGGAAAACGGATTTTGTTTGAAATGACCCAAAAGCAATTTGAATCATTGATTCAACCGTTGGTCGCTAAAACCATAAAATGTTGTGAATCCGCCCTTAAAGATGCTCATTTGGATATTTCGGAGATTCAATCGGTGGTCATGGTTGGCGGCAGTACCCGCGTACCATTGGTCAAAACGACGGTTGGTAATTTTTTCAAACAAAAAGTATATGATGATTTAAATCCAGATGAAGTCGTCGCATTGGGTGCCGCGATTCAAGCGGATGTGTTGGCGGGCAATCAACGCGATATATTATTGATAGATGTTACGCCACTTTCGTTGGGAATTGAAACGGTGGGCGGTTTGATGGACGTGATTATTCCGCGCAATTCCAAAGTTCCGAATCAATCGGGTCGTCAATACACGACTTCGGTGGATGGTCAGAAAAATTTGAAAGTAGCGGTTTTTCAAGGCGAACGGGATTTGGTGGCGAATAATCGCAAATTAGGAGAATTTACTTTGAAAGGGATTCCGCCAATGCCTGCGGGTTTGCCGAAGATTGAAATACAATTTGTGTTAGATGCCGATGGGATTTTGAAGGTGAAGGCGAAAGAATTGCGTTCTGGAACGGAAACTTCGGTTGAAATTCGGTCTCAATATGGGATTTCGGAGGAGGATATGGCGGAAATGTTGATTGATGGCATTATGAATGCGGAAGAAGATATGGCGGAAAAGGCATTAATTGAAGCGCGAAATGAAGGCAATCACCTTTTATCCGCGTCTGATAAGTTTTTAAAACAGCATACCAGCATTTTAACGGATTGGGAAAAGCGCAAAACGAAGCAATTAGCGGCTGCTTTGAAAGAAACGATTGCGCATCAGGATAAAAATGCGATTCAAACGGCGATTACGACTTTGAATAATTATACGACTCCATTGGCGCACCGGGCGATGGATGCGACGATTCAAGATGCGATGCGGGGGAAAAAAATAGAATAAGTACAGAACAGAGGATTCTGAAATAGGAATTAAGGACGCATTCTTTGGATTTTTTCTCAGTAATACTTTTTGGCACAGATTGAACAGATTCCACGAGATTTTCACAGATTTTTTTTGTTTTAACGTTTGAAAATCAAAAAAAATCTGTGAAAATCCGTTGAATCTGTTCCATCTGTAATGAAACGTACTAATATAAAAAAATCCAAAGAATGCGTTCTTAATTCCTATTTTGCCTTCATTCTTAATTCAAAATCATAATTTATTTGTGTTGCACACCCTTTTAGCGGTATTTTTGATAAAAAAATGCACCAAAATGCTTTTTTTCGATTGGAAAGTTTACATTTGCGGCGTTAAAATCTTTTGTAAACTTATAATTTATTTTCAAGACTTTCCTTGAAAATACACCCCTACTATGAAGAAACAATATTTCACTTTGTTGCAACTTTTAAGTTGCCTGCTGCCCCTGTTTGGACAGCAAACCCTTGTAAAAGACATATTTACAGGATTGGGCAGCAGCAATCCACAAAATCTGGTCTCTTACCAGAATAAAATTTGGTTTACCGCGTCCGATGGCGCGACGCAACGCATTTACAGCAGCGACGGCACGACTGCCGCAACTCAACCCTTGTCTATCCCGATGACAGGTCGTTCTTTGATGAAAAGCCTAATTGTGCATCAAAATTTGCTCTATTTTGGCGTTTTGCACCCTGCTGCGACAGGGAATCAATTGGAATTATGGCAAAGTAACGGGATTACAAGCCGTGTTGTGGACACGATTCACTATTCGGGCAACCTAATTCATTTAGAAATGTTTGTCAAAAATGCTAAAATTTATTTGCATGCGACTTACAACAACGAAAAACGATTATATGTACATACAGGCGTTCATGGCAGTTCGCAATTTGTGACAACGCTCGAAAATGGGGGATTAGGTGCTAAATCAGAGGTTATTTCGGGTACTAATTTTCATTTTGTCCTCACAAATCGGGCAACGACGCAATTTAAAGAGGCAAGTATTGCAATTCAAGAAGGTTCTACAGCAGCCAAAATCCTCTGGTCAGACAATATTGACCTGCGTAAAAATGAATCTGGCACGATTCAAATACGGATTCTGAATATATTAAATGATGAACTGTATTACGTATTAGACAAACAAAAAATGGTGAATTCAGTCCTAACAAAGGATATCGCTTTGTACAAAATCACCAAAACGGGTGTTCAAACGAAACTGCTTGCCCTCAATCAAGCGGCTGATATTGCTAAAACGAGTGTG
>JBDKKX010000458.1:0-4735 GCA_039795795.1 Bacteroidota bacterium
ATAGATACGGTTTTGTGTGAAACGAATGTTTTGCGGTTGGGTGGAAAGGATTATACGCCCGGTTTTTACGAATTTAGGTTGAATAACCCAACTGGTTGTGATACGATTGTCCAAATTAAATTGGCGAAAGCAACCACGAATCCGAAACTGCATTTGAATCCTGTGCCGCGAGATACAACCATTCAAATGGGCGATAGCTTGACCTTGCAACTGAAACCGAATTTCAAACCCATTGCAATTCATTGGGATTCAATGGCTTGGATGAGTTGTAAAACCTGTCTCGCGCCTTTGGTGAAACCGTTTATAGACCAAAAATATTTCGTAGCGGCACAAGATTCGCAAAAATGCGTGATGCGAGATACGGTTTTGGTGAAAGTGAAACGCGGTTATTATGAAATTCCCAATGCGTTTTATCCTGATAGAGGCGCGGCTTATACGGTACATCCCGATAAAGCCATTCAATCCATAGACCGATTGCGGATTTATGACCGATGGGGTACGTTAATCTACGATTCTCAAACAAATACAGCCGATTGGAATGGGAAATTTCACGATGAATTAGTCCCCGCAGGCGTTTACGTCGTGCTTTTGGAAGCCACCTTGAAAAATGGACAACCCGAAAAAAGGACTTCCGATTTAACGATAATTCGATGAAACGAGGTCGGTAGCCATCGCGCCGACCTTAATCACCCTGTAAGCAGCATCAAGCAACCGCATAATCCGACCATTCGCGCATATAAGGCGGGAAAAAACCCAGCACAATATCCGAATTCGGAACGCCTTGCAAACTCAAAACTTGTCCAACGTCAATATCCGTTTGATTGACCCAAAGCCAAATTTTGCAGTCTGCTTTGACTTCAAAGTGGAAAATCAATTGATGAATCAGTAAATCGTCGTCCCAACCATTGCGAATGACTTGAAAATGATGATTTTTAGTATCCGTAATGAGCAGATAATTAAAGTCTTTTCGAGGCGAATGCTCTTGAATGTAATTAGACAAGAGATTCGTTAAAAGGCGTTCATATTTTTTTATTTTTCGCTCCATAGTCTTGTTTTAGGCATAAACAGCGGCTTAAAATAAAAGGTTTTGAAAGGAATGATGATTTTTGGAATTTTTTCGATTAAAACGAGGACGATTGTGTCTTCACTGACCTTAGCTAAATCTACTAAGTATGAAAAAATATGGTATCTTTTGCGTAGCCATCTTGTTGAAAATCAATGCTTTTGCCCAAGATTTTGTGTTTTCACAAATGCAGCCGAATGCAGCGTTATTAAATCCCGCTTGGCAAGCGAATCGTTCGCAGCCGTATCAGTTGTCGGCGCAATACCGCAATCAATGGTCCCCCGTGCTTGGGACGGCGGCGTATAAAACGATTGCAGCATCTGCCGATGCGATGTTCCAACTTCGTCGCGGCAATTATTGGGGTGGCGGCATCCAATTTTACCAAGACCAAGCAGGCAAAATGGATTTCACGCAAACACAAGCTACGATTTCTGGCTTTTACAGCAAATTTATGATGACATCTTACGGGGGCAAAAGCCAATTGCGGCATTATTTGACCTTAGGCGCGACGTTTGGTTTTCGACAATATCGGGTGGATGAATCAAAATTGCATTGGGTGGAGCAATTTGAACCATCGGGAGTCTTTAATGCGGGATGGGCTGCGCCGATTTACTTGGAAAATAATCGGAAAATGGTCGAAGAGGTGCATGTCGGACTGCTTTGGCATGCCAATAATGCCGAAAAAGAAGGATTTGAAGTCGGATTAAGCCTAAGCCACCTCACAAAACCGAATTTAAGTATGGTCGCAGGGGGCAATGTGCCTTTGAATCGGCGGTTTGCGATACACGGCAGCGCGTATCATAACTTGGATAAAATACAAATGAAATACCATTTCGCAATCCTCCAACAAGGGGAAACCCGACAAACGGTTTTGGGCTTGCAAATCAGTACTCCGTTTAAAAAGCCCTCGTTAAAATTGGGCAGTGGATTGGCATTCCGGAAGAGTCAAGGCGTGATAGGCGATGCCGTGATTGCAACGTTAAACCTTGATTTTCAAGACTATACGATTCTAATGAGTTATGATTGGAACATCGCATGGAGCGAAATCAAACGATGGAATCATGCGATAGAAATGGGATTTGTATATAAAATTAGAAATTAAGTCACATTCCAAAAAAGAACCTGTAAATATGTTATCAATCTTTTACACGAAAGAAAGTTTGTTCAACGGGCTAAAAGCAAGAAAATCCGATGCTTGTAAAGCCTTGATAAGCAAAGTAGAAAAGCCAATCGCCCAAATAGCCCGCAATTATGGGTTGTCGGATTACGATATAGAAGATTTTATCCAATATTGCGTTTTGGAACAAATGGAATGCATTCTGGATGGTCGCTATACGTATCAAGGCAATTGGGTGAGTTCATTCACGGTTAATGACATTGCTGCACGTCGAATCCATGATTATGTTCGGGTTTTACGCGGCAAAACGACAGTGGATTTAACCGAAGCCGAAAAAGTAGATTTTGAAGCCTTTAAAGAAGATTCCGATTTACAAACCGCTTGCAAAACAATCTTTTTAAAGTTGTGCAAAGAATGCCAACAATTAGTAATGTTGACGCATCGAGATAATTTTTGCGATGAGGTCATAATCGAAGGCAACATGACTTCCTATAAAAATGAAGAGGCATTGCGCAAAGCCCGCAGTCGATGTTATGAAAAGTTTACAAAAATCGCAGCAGAAGTCCACCTCTTTACAAAGCAATTGGAACAACTGAATGCTAAAAAAGAAGCTAAAAAATTTAAAACAATTAAAAAAATAAAAGATGACCAACCCAAGTAAAATGAATGCCTATTTAACAGGCGCACTTTCCAACCTTGAAAAAGAACAATTTGAATCCATTTTGGCTTCCGACGAAGCCTTATTCTTTGAAGTGGAATCTCAACGAGCATTGCGTCGAGAAGGTTTGCGGCAGCAAGTGGAACAAGTTTTTAAAGCGAGGCAATCCCAAAAGGAAAAACAAAAGCAATGGATGCGCCGAATCGGAGTAGCATTGTTGCTAACGGGTTTATTTTCAGGGGTTTATCAATACTTCAATTCAAAAAAAGCAGTACCACCGACTCAGAAAGCTGCGAAACCAACTGATTCGATTGAATATGCCGCGCCGAAGCCATTGGGGAATGGGGGGAATTAGGATTAAATAAGATTTTTTTAGGATTAAATGGGATTGATTTTTAGGATTTTTAGGATTTAAATCCTGAAAATCCTAAAAATCAATCCTATTTAATCCCAAAAAAATCCTATTTAATCCTAATTCCACCCCCTCTTTCAATTCAAAAAAATTTATCGCGCTGCTTGCGCCTGCTTCGACATATACATTCTCAATCCGAAAAACGCAAAGACCAATATAATCGGCAGCACAACAACACTTTGCAAAGTATGCGCACCTGCTGCTAAATCGATAGCCGCTTGAGTTGCATTGGTAGCAGGATTAGCTTTCGCAGCAGCCAAATTGCTATCATACATGCTTCCTAAAATGGGTTGGAAAAGGAAGGTAGCGAACATGCCTGCACCGCCCATTAAAGATAAGCCTAAAGCACCACTTTTTGGAATATTGTCTGCCACAAAACCCAGCATCGTGGGCCAAAAGAAGCAACAACCCATCGCAAAAACACCTGCTGCGGCAAAAGACATTGCGCCCGATGTGTTACTCAACCAAAGTAATCCGACGACGGCTAAAACGGCAGAACCTAAAAGCATTCCTGTCGGTTCTAAGGCGTGTACGACTTGTCCTGCGAACAAACGCCCTACTGCCATTAACGCGCTAATCCAGACTAATAGCAAAATCGGATGCGCGCCTACATTGGTCAAAATCGTGTTAACCCATTGATTTGTACCCAATTCCGTAGCGGAAGTTAATAACATACAACCAATCATGAACAAGTAAAGCGGGCTTAAACAAGCTTTTATCATTTCGCTTGCAGGAATTCCAGCCGTGACACGTTCCGTTTTAGGGAATTGTTGGTTTAAAAACAACACGCCATAAATAAATGCAGGAATTAAAATAAGCGATACTTTGACTTTCCAATCCAGATGTGCATTGTCCATAAAGTACGAAAGTAAACCGCCAATGACAATCCCGCCAGGAAACCATACGTGAAAACGATTCAACATTTCTGTTTTTTTGTCAGGAAACAGGGTTGCAATCATCGGATTACACGCGGCTTCGACCGTTCCGTTGGCGAAACCAATGAAAAAAGTGGAAATGAACAATGTCCAAAATCCAGTTGCCGAAATGGTCAAAACGATGCCAATCATGTGGGTAATGAATGCCAAAACGAGCAACCGTCCCATGCCGACGACATCACAAAGCCAACCGCCGAGAATCGTTGCAACGGGGAAACCGAGAAATGCCATGGATGCTACCCAACCGAGTTCGGTATTGGATAAATGAAATTGTTTGCCCAAATCTTCGAGCATGCCTGCGCGAATGGCAAAAGTCATAGAGGTCGTCACCAATGCGATGCAAGAGGCGAGGAACAATCTTGATCTGTTGATTTCCGTCATGTTGAATAAAATTTGATTGTGACTTGTTTAAAAATTGTTATAAATATAAATAATGATGAAGGGGCGTTGGAATTAGGATTAAATGAGATTTTTTTGGGATTAAATCGGATTGATTTTTAAGATTTTTAGGATTTTAATCCTAAAAATCTTAAAAATCAATCCGATTTAA
>JBDKKX010000459.1:0-4732 GCA_039795795.1 Bacteroidota bacterium
TCCAAACAATCCTAAAAAATCAATCCCATTTAATCCCAAAAAAATCCCATTTAATCCGAATTCTTCAGTGTACCGCTTTGAAAAATCGCCCATTCGCTACTTTTTCCCCATTTTGCAATTTAAAAAAGTACATACCTATCGGCAATCCTACGGTCGAAATCCTACTTTTACCCGCTTCAAAAGCCAAGCTTTGCGTGGATATAAATTGTCCTTTTATATCAAAAATCCAAATTTGAGTATTTAAATGTCCTTCTGCCCATTCCAAATGCAGGGTTTCAACAACAGGATTTGGATGCGTTTGCACCGAAATCGGACGTAAAATCGTTGTTACACCCGTCGTTTTATACAATAATGCTTGTTTCACGGCTCGGAAAGCATCGATTCGACCATAACCATAGATATTATTCGGAATCAATTGGCTGGAAACGTTGCCACAATTTTGTTCACTGCGCATGGGTTTGGCGGTTTGTCGAATGATTTTTTCGATGGTATCGACCTGCCCCGCCAAACGCGGATTGGCGGAAATCATCAACGCAACCAAACCTGCCACATGGGGTCCCGCCATGCTGGTTCCCGATTTGAATCCATATCGATTATTCGGAATTGAGGACAAAACGCTCTCGCCCGGCGCGGAAACATCGGGTTTCATGTTCCGAGCAACCGAAAATGTATCGGGACCGCGGGTGCTGAAACGGGCAATTGTATCCGTCGCGCCCGTCCCACCAATGGAAAAAGCACTTTTGAAAAACCCAGGCGGTCCCGCAAAAGAGGAACATTCTGGTCCAGAATTGCCCATCGAAACGACGGGCACAATCCCTGCCGCCCGACATTTTTGAATCGCCAGTTCTATTAAATTCCAATTCGACGCGTTACAACCCTCCGAAACCGCGCAATACCATGAATTATTGATGACATGCGGTGCTTTTCGGGGGTCGGGCGCGAGATTATACAAGTTCGTCGGCGCGATGAACCATTCAAAACATTCTATATACGATTGCAAAGTCCCATCCCCTTGGTTCATATTGCGCGCCGCAATCCAACGCGCTTCGGGCGCAACCCCGATTTTCAATGTATCATTGCCTACGCCCGCCGCCGTTCCCATCGTATGCGTCCCGTGACTGTCATCATCGCAGGGCGATAAAAGATTATAACCACATTTGTTGGGGCGCGTCGAATCCAAACGAATTGCGTCATGCCAGTTATAATGATGGTCTTCGGTCGCATTATTCCAACCGCGATAAGATTTTTTAAGGGCAGGATGTGTCCAATCATAGCCTGTATCCGCTCCGCCGACCACCGCGCCCGCACCCCGAATGCCCATTGCCCAAACACTATCCGCATGAATTTGCGTCAAACCCCAAGCATATTCCGTCGCAGGCATCCACAACGCATCCGCAGGATTCGGCGCAAGTACATCCAATCGACTATGCGGATTATGAACAATTTTCGATACCGATGGATATTCCGCAAGCGTTTGGATAAGTTGCCAATCGCCCCGCGTGTAAATCATGTTTATAATCCAAAAAGGTTGATAATCAATGTGTTGAGATTGTAGAAAATCGATAATATTGGCTTGTGATTTTTGCGATAAAAGCCTTGATGTTTGGAAAACATATTCACCTTTTTCATTTTTTGAATGCAGGTGATTCGCGGCGGAAACGTTGGCTTGGTCGTAAAACACGACAAAAAAATCAGGTTTTTCACCTTTGAGCGCGGCGTTTAAAACCATCGGCTCTATTTTGGAAAAAGCATCCGATTGGGCTTGCGCAACCACGAACAAACAGGATTGCAACCAGAAACAAATTTTTGTTTTATTCATGTAAAAAAAATTTATAATTCTAAGGTCATCAAGGTTTGAACCCCTTTTTGTCATTCCGTAGGAATCTAAGTTTCCTACGGAATGACAAAATGAAAAGCAGGAATTAAAGACATATTATCTTTAATTCCTGCATAAATGACATTTCTTTGAAATTGAAAAAAATTTATTCAGGTTCAAAGCCGAGAATGATACTAAATTTGGCAAAATCGGTCAATTTCCGATTTGGATTTGCCAAAACATCGGGTTTATCTATCCCGAAACCGTAGTCAAATCCAAGCGTTCCGAACATCGGCAAAAAGACCCGCAAACCTGCACCCACTGTCCGACGCAAATCAAACGGTTTAAATTGTTTGACATCCTGCCAAACATTCCCGCCTTGCGCAAAACCCAACACGTAAATCGTCGAACTCGGATTCAAAGATATCGGATAACGCAATTCCATTGTATATTTGGCGAAAGCCGTACCACCCGTCGTCGTTGTTGCCTCCGGCGAGTAGTTGCCCGGCAAATCTTTCTCCTCGTACCCGCGCAAAGACAAAATATCCCTGCCCGTCAACCCAAATTGTCGATTGGAAAGCCCGTCGCCCCCAACACTGAACCGTCCAAACGGCGAATAACCAATATCCTTATTATAATAACCGAGTGAACCCATTTTGGCATCCAATTTCAAGACCATTTTGCCCAAAACTTTGGTGTACCATTCCGCATTAAATCGCCATTTATAATATTCCACCCATTTGAATTTCTCTGCATTCGTCAAATCTTTGTAGGCTATGCCCTTTTGAAACAAGGAATAAGGCGGACTCGCTTGCAACAATAATTGAAATTTAGAACCTTCTTCTGGGAACAAAGGATTATTAATCGAATTGCGCGCAAAAGTCTGGTGAATACTAAAATTGTTATACACCCCATCCGTCAAACCGGGGAAATAGGAATATTGATTAATCGTAGTTCGTTGAAAATCAATGGCTGTATTAGAAAGAAAGTTATCATCGGGCCATTTCAAACGCGTTCCAACGCCAATACTGGATTGGAAAATACCGAGATAATTGGTCGTCGTCAATCCCGAATATTTCGTATAAGCCCCACTAATACTCAATGAAGTCGGCTTTTTGCCCCCAAACCAAGGTTCGGTAAACGACGCATTATAAGATTGAAAATATTTACCATTCGATTGAGCGCGGATAGAAACCCGTTGTCCATCGCCTTGTGGTAGGGGTGCCCAAGCCGATTTTTTGAATACGTTCCGAATCGAAAAGTTATTAAACGACACGCCCAGCGTACCGATGACCCCGTAGCCACCCCAACCCGCAGATAATTCCAATTGGTCCGACGGTTTTTCCTCCACTTTATACTCGATATCGACCGTTCCGCGCTGTGGATTCACGGGCGTATTGATGCCCAAAGCCTCCTGATTGAAATAACCCAAATTGATAATCTCCCGTTGAGACCTTATTATATCCGAACGACTGAATTTTTCGCCCGGCAAAGTCCGCAATTCGCGGCGAATCACATGTTCATGCGTTCGGTCGTTGCCTTTGATGACCACTTTATCAATCGTCGCTTGCGGACCTTCGTAAATCCGCATGTCCACATCAATCGAATCGCCCACAATCGCAATCTCCGTCGGGTCAATGTTGAAAAACAAATAACCATTATCCATATACAAGGTACTCACATCGCGCCCATCTTGACTATATTTCAAGCGATTTTCCAACAATTCCGTATTATAAATATCGCCTTTCGAGATGCCCAACACCTTATTCAACACCGCAGGGTCATAAATCGAATTCCCTTTCCACGTAATATTGCGGAAATAATACCGTTTGCCCTCATCCAAGTTCAAATGCAAGCGCAAATCCCCATCCGTTTCGCGCCAAATCGAATCCGAAACAATCTTCGCATCCCGATAACCTTGCGTCGCATAATATTTTAAAATTTTCTTTTTATCCTCCTCATATTCCGTCTTGACGAGTTTAGAGGCAGAAAAAATCTTCGCTTTGCGATGCGTTTTCTCCATCTGCTTCCGCAACTTCCGCGCCGACGCATGATTATTTCCCGCAAACGTAATATCTTGAATTTTAACCTTCTTATTTTTATCCACCACAAAATTTAATTTCACCGAATTGACCTTTTTCGGGTCAACCGTTTCGACAACCGACACTTTGGCATCCAAATACCCCTTTTCACGGAAATATTTCTCCATGCCCATCGCCGCATTCGCTTTATTATTGTCGTTGACAATCGTGCCTTTGAGCAAAAAACGATTCGCAATCGGATTCAAATCGTCATGCACGCTTTTTTTAACCCCCGTGAACGAATAAGTCGATAAACTTGGACGCTCTTTCACGACAATTTCAAGGAAAATCACATCTCCCACCGTTTTTTCCTTATTAATCTGCACGTCCGTAAACAAACGCAATTTCCATAAAGCGCGAATCGCACGCGGCAATTCCGGTCCAGGAATCTTAATTTTGCTCCCCACTTTGAAACCCGCAATATTGACCAAGGAAGTCGCATCACTATATTGCGCCCCGACGACTTTCACGCCGCCGATTTCATACGATTTAGGTGCGCCGTATTCCATGACGGGCAATCCTGTCGTGTCTGTCAACAATACTTGAGCTTTCAGCTGCATCGTGCTACACGCGCCGCAAATTAGCGACAGGACAAGGGCTTTTTTGAAAATAATTGTTGTCACCCTAATTGTGGTATAGTTTTATAAACATTAATTATAATACAAATTGCTTTGATAGTCTTGGAATTAGGATTAAATGGGATTTTTTTTTGGATTAAATGGGATTGATTTTTGGGATTGTCGGGATTCATTTTAAACCTCCCAAAATCCTAAAAAATCCCAAAAATCAATCCCATTTAATCCCAAAAAAATCCCATTTAATCCTAATTCCAAAG
>JBDKKX010000460.1:0-4731 GCA_039795795.1 Bacteroidota bacterium
AAACAGTATGATAAATCGCAATATTTACCTGCAATTTCCGATTTATCATACTGTTTTGTATAACGATGTTCGGTAATAAGTACATTGCAATCTTTTGGAATTTCATCTATTAAGACTTTTGGATTATTGTAAAAAATCATATCTGCATCAATATAGGTGCAATGCGGTAACTTATATGTGTTAATTGCATACAAAATCGTGCTACTCGTACAAGTCCAGCAGTATTCTCCGCGAGAACGCGTCGGTTTGATGCGCAATAATGCTTCATCTTCAAATTCCGACAACGCAATCGGTATCAAATTCGGCAGGTTCAATTGCTTTAAAATCGTGTAACATCGCTCATCAAAGGCAAATACATATAATTGAAAACCACTTGTGCAAACTTGTGCCAAAGATTCATACGTTGCTAACCCGCGTGTCAAATAATTGGAATCGAAAAGCGTACAAAAATAGAGCATTTTAAATTATTTTTTGCGAGCAATCACAATGTTATCTAAATAAAGGTCATCATTTTTTGGCAATATCCACCCGAGCAAACTACCCAAAAGATTCAACCAAGCATTGAATAGAGTGGTTGCTAAAAGATTTGCTATCGGATTAAAACGCAAACCAATGGTTTTTTTAAAAATATAAATGTTTATTAATTGGGAAATAACATTGAAATTATTTAAACTTTTTATATGCGTAATTATTTCAAAACCATTGTTTTGTAATAATGATTTTAACCCAAAGGAACTGTATCGCGCATAATCAAAGGGTTGCTCATGTTCATCCCAAACAAACGGCACGGTTAAAAGTAATGTACCATTTGGCTTCAAAACCCGATGGATTTCCGTTAAAAATAAATCGGGTGTAAAAACATGCTCCAAAACTTGGCTCGTAATGGCAGCGTCAAACCGTCCCGCTTCAAAAGGAATGTGTTTGCCATCATAAAAAAAATCTACATCTTCTTTGGTATGGTCGTGTCCTGCTTGTTCTACCTCAATACCAATATAGGAACTATATTTAAACAAATTTTTATATGGTTTTTGACCACAACCGACATCTAAAATATTGCCTTTTATATGATGCGCCACTTTTGATATGTTATAAAACAAAGATTTGCGTGCGAAATAGAACGGATTAATAAACAAACCCAAAAGGTCGGGATTAAAGGTTTGTTTCTTGATATATTGTTTAATCATTATCTTTGAAAACCGAGTAACCAATTTTGAATTGAAAATAGAGCAATATTTTTTGGAAAATGCTTTGCCGCCACCAATAAGCGCGCCGCATTTGCCGATATACGGTTGGAAGCACTTCCTGTGGAACTGGCAGCACTTGTATCCGTTGAGTTGCCAAAGGGGGGCGTACATTTTCGCTGGCATGCGTAGCCCCACTACCAGCAATATGGTTTGTTAATGAACGAGTTGGGTATAAGTTTATTTTATTATTTAATAAAGAAACGGCATACCATCGAATTGCCCATGAACTTACTTTTCCCGCAATGCTTTGTTGCAACATGCGTTCAAATGGGTACGCGCCTTCTAAGTTAAAGGATGAAAGCAAATTTTTTGCTTTTAACGCTGTGTACAATGCTTCGCCGTCTGCGTTAAATAATGCCCAACGATTCGTCCAAGTCGCCCAGCCCCAACATTCGGGAATGGATAAAAAAAATGTTGTTACCGCTTTGGGCGGATTGGCAAAAAAATTACAGGCACCAATACTTAATACTTTTGAATCATTTTCATATACATTTAAAGCATCATTCATAAAGGATAAAAAATAAGGCGAGGTAATTAAATCATCCTCCAATACGATGATTTTACCATGCTGCTGAATGACTTGCGTAACGCCTTTAATAATCGAATTAGCTAAACCTATATTTATTTCTTGCTGAATAATAATAACTTCTGCAAATTTTGAGTGCAAAGCAGGGTCTTGTGCAATAGAACGGGTCGCCGCAATTTGAGCGAACTGCTCGGGAGAAGCACCTTTTTTAACACCATCGCAGAACAAATAGAGGATGGATTGTTTTGCGAATTCATTGTCCGCCAAAGATTGAATCGCACGCGCCAAATGTTTGGGTCGATTATAAGCAAACAATGCTATTGGTGCTAATTTCATCAAAATTTTAGAGTTTGAAACAAGTTAAACAATGCCTTTGCTAAGTGAAGCCGTTTTATGGTGCGCAAACGGATTTGCATAGTACATCCCGTAGTGATTTCCAATTTTACGGCAAAGATAATCGGAAGTTTGTTTTAGAAAAGGATTGGGCGGTATTTTTTTTAGGTTTCGCCTAAAATATTCCTTAGAAATATTACTTTTGCCCCAAGTTACTTATTGCAAAAACCACTATTTATACTCGGTATGCGTCTTAAAACGTTGGAAATCAAAGGTTTCAAAAGTTTTGCTAATGAAACGGCTATTCATTTTTCGGAAAATGTGATTGGAATTGTCGGACCGAATGGGTCGGGCAAATCGAATATCGTAGATGCGATTCGTTGGGTTTTGGGCGAGCAAAAAAGTGCTGAATTGCGTTTGGACAAGATGAATTCAGTCATTTTTAACGGCACGAAAAAGCGAAAACCCGCGCAACTTGCCCAAGTTACTTTGACATTTGAAAATACTAAAAATATATTACCTGTTGAATATCAAAATGTTGCGATTACGCGCATGCTTTATGCGAGTGGCGATTCGGAATATCGGCTTAATGGAGTCACTTGTCGTTTGAAAGATATTACGACGCTTTTTGCGGACACGGGCATTGGCTCGAATTCTTATGCTATCATCGCGCTTGGCATGGTGGATGAGATTTTGAATGATAAACAAAATAGTCGTCGGATGATGTTGGAACAAGCGGCGGGTGTTGGGAAATATAAATCTCGGAAAAATGAGACGATGACCAAATTAAATGCTGCAACAGAGGATTTAAATCGGGTGGAAGATTTGTTATTTGAGATTGATGGCAATTTAAAAACGTTGGAAAAGCAGGCGAAACGAACGCAAAAATATGTGGATTTGAAAGCAGAATATAAAACGTTGGCAATTGATTTGGCAGTTTTAAAATTATCTGTTTTTAAAAATGATTATACGAATGTTGGCAAACAGATTGAAAATGAGACCGATAAATATAATGGTTTAGATGCACTTATTTTGACGACGGAAGCAAAAATTGAGTTGGCAAAAAAAGAAAATCTTGAAAAAGAGCAATTATTGAGTGAACGGCAGCGCGATTTGAATCAAGTGATGATGGCAATTCGGCAGGCGGAGCAGGATAAAAAAATGGCAGTGCAACAGCAGGTTTTTACAGAACAAAATTTGAAAAAATTTAAAGAGCAAATAGATGCTGCCAAAACGCGGCTGACGCAACTCAATGAAGATATTTTGTTTTATCAAAGTGAGATTCACGTCGAAAAGCGGCTTGAAGCGAAATTAGAAGATCAATTGGAAGCGGCAAAAGTGAATTTAGAAAAGATGGGTCAAAATCATGGCAATTTGAAAGCAGATTTAGATGTTTTGTTGAAAAAACAACAATTTGTGGAAAGAGAAGTCGTGGAAATTGAGAAATTTAAGGCAATTCAGACCAATCAAATTGAAAATTTGCAAAAAACATTGCAGCGAAATGAGCAGGAAACCGCAGGTCGAAAAGCAGAATTGACGGTTTTGGACGGCAAAATTACAGCGATTGATAAGGTGATTGCGGAACGTGCAGAACAATTGAGGGTTTTTACGCAAAAAGAAGAAGAACGTTTGGCGGGTTTGGAGCATGCAGACCGCAAAATGATGGATTTAAGCCAACAAATTACGGACGCTGCGCGGGAATTGGATTCAAAACGGCATGAGTACAAATTAACCAAAAGTATGGTGGATAATTTGGAAGGTTATCCCGAATCGATTCGTTTTTTGACAAAAAGTCGAGATTGGAAAGCACCGTTATTGACCGATTTGGTTTTCGTGAAGGAGGCATATCGAACGGCAATTGAAGGTTTTTTAGAACCGTTTTTGAATCATTATGTGGTACAAAATGTTTCAGAAGCGGCTGCTGCAATGCGTGTTTTGACTTCGGCTCAAAAAGGAAAAGCTCGTTTTTTCATTGCGGATGCTTTTGACAATTTGGATTTAGAGCCGATTCAATTGCCTGAAATCGAAGGCGTTCGTATTGCTATGGACTGTATTGAGCCTGATATGCGTTATAAAAATTTATTTAATTCATTGTTGCACAACGTTTTAATTATTGATAAAGAGGATATAGAAGATCCTTCGATTCCAACGGATGAAGCAATGAAATCGTATATTTGGTTGGGGAAGCGCGGCAATTTTATTAAACAACCGTTTTCAGTGGCGGGTGGTTCGGTGGGTTTGTTTGAAGGTAAAAAAATTGGGCGGAAGAAAAATTTGGAAATCTTGGAAAAAACCGTTAAACATTTGGAGCATAAAACCTTCAAATTAGGGGAAGAAATTCAATATTTGAAAAGCCAAATTCACATTTTGCGGAACAATGACAAACGAGGTGAAATTAAAAAAATCAATGATGGTTTGAATCAATTGAATCAAGAACGGGTGTCTTTAACGACGCGTTTGGAAAATTATACGACTTTTTTGCGCGAAACGGATGCAAAACAAGCGCAAATTGAGGAAGATATTCGCGTTTTGCAACAAAAAAACGGGCGTTCAGATGCAGATTTGGCGGTTAAAAAGTCGGATGCAGCAGCGATTAAAACACAAATGGGCGATATGGACGGTTCTTTT
>JBDKKX010000461.1:0-4699 GCA_039795795.1 Bacteroidota bacterium
GTGCAATTCGTGGCTAATTTTAAAAATTTGTTATACACCCAGTTCAATGATTCGGGACGTGCTTTGAACAATTCATTGTACGTTTTGTTACAAGAGGCATTAATATTTACTCAATGCTATCCAAAAATGAGCTATCGGTATCATAAAGTTTTAAAACAAGGTTACGTGATTCAAAATTCCGAACCACATCATTGTAAAGATTTAGAAAAATTGCAAAAAATTGTTTTTCCAACGCTTTCTGAAGATGAAATCATGCGCGAGAAACATTATTTAAATCATATTAAATTATTTCCAGCAGGACAATTTGTGATTTTGGACGGCGATAAAGTCATCGGCATGAGCACGACAATTCGGTATCATTTGGCATTGGAAGACCATACTTTTCTCGAAATCTCGGATGGACTTTGGATGACTTCCCATGAACCGAATGGCGAATGGCTTTATGGCATGGATGTCGGCGTACATCCTGATTATCGAGGACAAGGATTGGGGCGTGAAATCTATCGGTCTCGACAAGAAACTTGTCAGCGTTTAGGGTTGAAAGGTCAATTTACGGTGGGCATGCCGAATGGTTATTTGAAATATGCGGATAAGATGAGTTTGGAAGAATATTATAAAGCCTTGGTCAAAGGTCAAATCATTGACCCCACTGTGAGTGTACAACAACGGATGGGTTTTGAATGGATTCGATTGATTAACAATTACTTACAAGATCCACAGTGTGGTAATGGCGGGATTTTGATGGTGTTGGATGGGGCGAAAAAAGTATAGTAGCCGTTGGAATTAGGATTAAATGGGATTTTTTTGGGATTAAATGGGATTGATTTTTTTGGGATTTTTATCACAGATTTTTACAGATTTTACGAGATTTTCACAGATTTTTTTTGATTTTAAGCGTTGAAAATAAAAAAAATCTGTGAAAATCTCGTAAAATCTGTAAAAATCTGTGATAAAAATCCCAAAAAAATCAATCCCATTTAATCCCAAAAAAATCCCATTTAATCCTAATTCTAAAATGCCAAAGCATGAACCAATGCCGCGCAAACGCCGCCCAATATCGGAGCCACCACAGGAATCCAAGAATAACTCCAATCCGAATCCCCTTTTCCCGGAATTGGCAACAAATAATGCGCTACTCGCGGCGCAAAATCGCGCGCAGGATTAATCGCATAACCCGTCGGACCGCCCAAACTATTGCCAATCGCAAAAACAAGTGCGCCAACAGCCAACGGTTTCAAACCATCTGCCCATTTATCCGCATGCGCGCCCAAAGCACAAATGCCAAACACTAATACAAAAGTTGCAATAAATTCACTAATAAAATTAGAAACCGTATTTCTTTCCGCAGGCGCGTTACAAAAAACAGCTAATTTCGCAGCAGGACTATCCGTTTTCGCCCAATGCGGTAAGTAGTGCAAATACACTAAAACGGCACCCAAAAAGCCACCCGCCATTTGCGCCATCACATAACAAGGCACTTTCGCCCACTCAAACTTGCCAATCGCTGCCATCGCAATCGTAACCGCAGGATTTAAATGCGCGCCACTGATATGCGCCGTCAAATAAACAGCAAAGGTAACTGCCAATGCCCAACCCGTTGTAATAACCAGCCAGCCAGAACCTTCCGCTTTAGAATTTTTTAAAAGAACACCCGCAACAACACCATTGCCGAGTAACACTAACAAAGCAGTTCCGAAGAACTCCGCTAAACATGGACTCATGTTGATTGAAATTAATTCCGAAATCCGAAATCTACATTCCGAAATCGGAAAGGTGATACGATGAATTTTAAGAAAACAGTGCTGTAGAAGCCATTTTTTTTAAAAGTAGTTGGTACTCAGATACCGCTTTTAATCTTTCTGCTTCAGACCAATCTAATTCTACTGCTAATAATTGTGAAATAGGCACAATCAGTTCCATCGTCGTCTGCCAATCCGTTATTTCTAACCGAAGTCGTCTCGCCAAAATATCGCGCAATGTACAAGCCGATTCTACTCGGATTTGATATACAATTTCCGCTTTGATAATGGGTAATACTGATTTTAATTTGAATCGTTTTGCTAAAAAAGGTTGTTCAATGGCTAATTGTAGTACCTTTTCCGCCTGAGTTCCATACTTTCGAGCCAAATGTAAGCAAATATCTTCATCTAATTGATATTTTACAAATATTTTTTTATAAAAATCGGCATCATAACCTTCCGCGCCCACCAAACGTTTGGATTCTGTTTGACAAGGTGTTGATTTTTGTAACAAAACATCTACTGCATTGATGGTGTCTTGCGCCATCAACCGATAGGTTGTCCATTTACCGCCCAATAAGGAAATCAAACCTGTTGTGTCATCAATTTCGATTTCATGATCACGCAATAAGCGTTTGGTAGCCTTATTGGATTCCCCTGCAATCAACGGACGCAAACCGCCAAAACCTGCTGTAACCAATTGTTTATCAATGGTTTGTGTCAGGTATGGTTGTAAGGTTTCTATTAAATAATCGACTTCTTTTTGTTCCAAAAGCGGTTCTTCCTGTCCTTTCAAATAAGGTTCATCCGTCGTGCCCAGCATCAATTTCTGGTCAAAGGGAATCGCAAAAATCACGCGTCCATCGGGGGTTTTGGGAATCATCAAAGCATGTGGACTGTTCAAAATCGCATGCGGCAACACGACATGAACGCCTTTACTGGGACGCATCCGAACCGAAACCGCAGGATTCGCTTTTTGACGCATCACATCTGCACCCGCGCCTGTACAATTGATAAATTTTTGAGCTTTGATTTGCCAACATTCCTGGGTTAACGTATCTTGCATCGTCGCGCCAATCAATTGACCAGTTGTATCTTTTTGAAAATCAATCACTTCCGCATGATTCACGCAAACGGCTCCTGCTTCATCTGCGGTTTGCGCCAACGCCAAACAATACCGAGCATCATCAAATTGTCCATCATAATACAAAATACCACCATAAGTATTGGGATGCAACGTTGGAATTTGTTCCAAAATCGCTTTTTTATCCAAAAAACGACTTTTGGGCAATGTGTCTTTGCTGCCCGCAAACCAACCATACAGGGTTAAACCGATTCGATAGTAAATCCCTTCCGCCCAATTCCGAACAGGCGTAATCAAAACCAACGGCTGCGCTAAATGAGGTGCATTTTCCAACATGATATGTCGCTCTTCTAAACCATGTTTTACCTGTTTCAGTTGAGCAAAATCCAAGTTTTTAAAAGCCTGTTCCAAATAACGAACGCCTCCATGAATGAGTTTGGTCGATTTAGACGAGGTTTCTGCGGCAAAATCATCGCGCTCAATCAAAGCGACTTTGTATCCGCGCAAGGCTGCGTCCAAAGCGCAACCTGTCCCACTCGCGCCGCCACCAATGATACAAATATCGAATGTTTCGTTTCGTAATCGTTGTAAGTTGTGATTCCTATTCATTTTTTCAAAAAGATTGATTTTAGGTCAGCATTTTCCCGTTGGAAAAGGGCTGATTTCATGTTTCCGCTTTCGGAATAAATTGATTTTCAATCGCTTCCGAAAGCTAAAACATGAAACAAGCTATCTTTTTTTTTGTTTTGAAAAAATGAGTTTTAACCTTTCGCAATTAATAAACAGAAATAACATCATCGCGTCGGTGCGTGAAATGCCCAATGGGTTCTGAGGGCAAATTCCTTTCAAACAAAAGATTTTGAAATTCACTTACTTTATTCGCCCGAACTGCCACTAATAAACCGCCCGAAGTTTGCGGGTCGCATAAGATATTGCGTTGAAAATCAGTCACTTCGGACATTTTATGTCCATAAGCCGCGTGATTCCGCAACGTACCGCCCGGAATGCACTTGTCCGCCAAATAATGACTGATAATCAATTTATCAAAGACAGGGATTTTGTTAAATTCAATCGAAGCACTCAGCATACTCGCATCACACATTTCCAACAAGTGTCCCGCTAAACCAAAACCCGTTACATCCGTCATCGCCTCGATGTAATCCAACGTTCCAAATAAAGCACCTATATCATTTAATTGTTTCATACTATCGGGCGCGATATGGGCATGATTCGGTTTTAATTTCCCTTTTTTCTGCGCCGTCGTCAAAATACCGACTCCTAATGGTTTGGTCAAAAACAAAACAGCTCCTTCTGTCGTCCCTCCATTTCGTTTTATATTTTTAATCGGAACACGCCCTGTGACCGCTAATCCAAAAATCGGTTCAAGCGTATCAATCGAATGCCCGCCTGCTAATGGAATCCCTGCGTCAGCACAGGCTTTGCGGCTGCCTTCCAAGACTTGTCCTGCCAATTCCGCAGGCAATTTGCTCACGGGCCAACCTAAAATCGCAATCGCCATCAAAGGCGTTCCGCCCATCGCATAAATATCCGAAATGGCATTCACCGACGCAATCTGACCAAAATCAAACGCATCATCGACAATGGGCATGAAAAAATCAGTGGTTGAAACAATGCCCGTACCATCTCCCAAATCCATGACGGCGGCATCATCTTTATCCGAATTGCCGACTAAAAGATTTTTATAAAAAGGCGATTCCGTTCGATTTTTAAGAATAATATCTAAGACATTCGGGGCAATTTTGCAACCACAACCCGCACCATGACTGTACGCGGTCAATTGATATTCGGAAAGATTGGTTTCCAAAAGCATGATTTTAATTTTTTAATGATAGGAATACACCTAACAGGTTTTAAA
>JBDKKX010000462.1:0-4696 GCA_039795795.1 Bacteroidota bacterium
CAAGCGTTCTTAAATGAATTAAGTAGAATCGAATATTTGTTTGGGCTGTACGAACAATTGAATGCACCGATGTTTCAAGTGGAAAAGAAAAAACGGAAGTGATTTGAGAACAAAAATCTTAGGTTTATTGTTATTTTGAGGCAAGTAAAAAGGTTGTCCATGAATTTCATAATCAATTGACTATCCATTAATTGAATCATTTTTAAATTATCATTCCTTATGGTTACAAATTTAGAAACTCGAAAATTAGCCTTAATTACTTTCATTGCAACCTTGCAGCAAGAAGAAGCAATGATAGCTTTTGAACAACTGCTGGATGAATTTGTCCAAAAAGCAAGGACATCCCAATCCAAAGCAATTAAAACAAAGGTGGAACATTCCACCAAGATAAAACCGAAATCAAAGATTTCCAAAACCGATTTGGAATACTTCAAACGCCCGATGCGCGCCGATGTGAATGTGGATGATTTGGCAAAAGAGCAAAATTGGCAACCGATTGATGAAAAGAAAATGGATGCATTGGTGCAACAAATGGCAATCACAGAACCCATTGAGTTGTTACTGGCTCAATTAAAACCTTAAATCGGATGGATTATTTATTAGACACGAATATTGTTTTAAATTTAATTCGAGATTCACCGCTTGCAAAGCAAATTAAAACAGATCATCATATCTTCAATCCACCACAACGATTGTTTGCCTCCGTTGTGGTGGAAGGAGAATTAGAATCGCTTGCCCTTCAAAATGATTGGGGTACAGCAAAGATTCGCACCCTTCAGCACTATCTTTCAAATTTAATCGTTGTTGATATTAGGATAAAAGCTATTATTGACCGCTATGCTGAAATAGATGCGTTTAGTCAAGGGCGGTTAAAATCACATCCGTTTGTGGGTTCTGCTCGGAATATGGGTAAAAATGATTTGTGGATTGCGGCAACAGCATCTGTGCTCGACATTCCGTTGATGACTACGGACAATGATTTTGCACATCTTGACCCCATATTTTTGAAACTTATCAAACTATAAGTTTGATAAGTGTTACCGTCCGCAACCGTTTTTAAACGAATTAAGTAGAATTGAATATTTGTTTTGGCTGTACGAACAATGGAATGCACCAATGTTCAAAGTGGAAAAGAAAAAACGAATCAAATAAAACATTGATAGTCAACGAAATACAATTTAGTTGACTATCATTCTCGCTTAAAATTATTGGTATATTTTGAATCTTTGGCATAAAGGTTATTACATTCTTCACGGGTTTTCACAAACACAAACTCAATCATGCCTTCACAAGCATCTGTATCGGGCGCAATATCCTGTAAATCGTCAAACCTGCACAAACTTTGTTCTTTAACAGCCAACGGACAACAAGGATATAGAACATACAAAATGCGCAATTCGGGTCTTTGATGGAACGACACATTATAAAAACCACTCCATTGTCCAAGCAATAGTTTACCCATTGTTGGCTGTTCGACTAATCGTTCTAATTGCGATTGAATCGCTTGTTTCATTAATTTGTCCTTTTTGAATGCTTTCAAATCGCGTTCAAAACTGGAACGATAAGCAATTTTATAGGGCATGTTATATCAATCCAATAGAGCAAATAATTGTTTTCGACCAATCGTTCGTTGATTTTGCGGTGTCTGAATCGCTTCAGCCATGATATTGGCTAAAAAAGTTTGATATTCAGGCGCGTTTTCATCCACTTGTACTTGCGCAACCATTTCAAGATCCATTATTAAACTCAGCCAAGTCACCCAAAGATTGCGTAATTTCTCTATAACTTCTTTTTCCTGCGGATGAATAGGCACGAATTGTTGCATCGCCCTATCCAATAATGGGATACTTTTTAAAGCAGGCTGAATCAAATCTAAACTTTTTTGAGCTGCTTCGGGCGTGAATTGCAAAATGTCCGTTTTCATTTCCATGACCAATGCATGTAAAATGGAAATTAATTGTTTCATTTGTTTGTATTTCGGTGCGATTTCAATCACAACGAATTTCGTAGCCTGTGCATCTACAAAGGAACGAACCGTATCTATGGGTGCTTGAAGCACATATTGCGTTGTTACAAGAGACATATCTACTCCATTTTAGAATGATTTAAGAATGCAAAACTAAGTATTATTTAAGAATATTCCAACAACATTAACAGAGTTGACGTAAATGATAAGATTTGTACGCAGAATATATTATCAATAAAAATGCCAAATTTAAAATTTTTATCACTTTTTTATATTACAAACAAAATTTAATTTTAAAAATATGTTAAATTTTGATTTGTTATTTTAATTATTACTTTGCAGTAGGTAATTGCTATCGCCCGCAACCGTTTGGCAACGAATTAAGCAGAATCGAATATTTGTTTTGGTTGACAAATATACACTTTTTTTTGTATCCCCAAAAGCGACGAGGTACAAATGCCTTTTGAGGTACAAATTAGGTACAACTATAATGCAAGCATTATAGTTGTATTCTATATACAAAAAAGGCTCAATCAATGCTTTACGCAATTAATTGAGCCTTTTATTATCGTAAAAAAGATATTTTATTTTCCGATGTAAAAAGAATAACATAAGGCACGCCCGAACAACACATGAATACAAAGGCAAGAAATAGCAAAATTAAAACAGGTTTTCGGCTCGAATTGGGCGCAATTTCAAAAGCACCGTCTTTGTTTTTATGAATTCGGTATATCATAATGGGTTACGGTTGTTGTGGTTGTCGTGACCGTTGTGACGGTAGTTGTCGTAACCACATGGTTATAAAAATTAGGTTCTTTCTTTTGCGCCCCAATGCTATCGACTTTTGCTTTATCGTTTTGCATTGCGTTTATTGCCAATCTAATAATTCCTTTTGTGAGTTGGCACGCTACAAAACCCGTTAAAACGGTCACATCAATGGCAATTTGAAGGACTCCAAATGTTATTTTTTCAACATCCATAACCGTCACTTGGGGTATAAAACGGGCGGGTTTTACTTCTTCAAAAACCGCGTCTTCTACGTTATGACTATTGTATTTTCTTACGAATTGATTGGACATGATTTTAAGAATTTTAAGGATAAAAAACCCCTACCCTATTCCGATAGGGGTTACGAAAGTGTTGTATATCTATTGGTTTTCAATGTATTGTGCATCGTGTACCGCGTTAAACGCCGCGTAATACTTGCCTATTATGGATTCAGAAAACCCTTTTATTCCAATGGTTTGAGCAGCATTAAACCGCGAAATATCACTAAACCAATAAGGTTTTATCGTTATAGCTTTTCCAATATCCAACCCCCTTTTTATCAATTCTTTTTCGTCATCTGATGTTAAAACAGAATGCTTGACGGGATGATGTTGACAAGACTTGTCAATACTTTCATCTTCATTGTTAATACATTCGCTTGGATGAGGCTTGGTAACATGGTCGCTACTTTTCCAAGATAGTGACGATTCAGACGATTCTTGCGGCTGGAATTGCCAACGTTCTTTTTGTAATTCATCCGTTGTCTTTGCTTTGGGTTTGGGTTGTGGGCAAATGATTTTTTTTGGAATCTTGCCAAAAAAACACCATTGCAGAAAAAGAAATACTTTCGCTTTCATACTTTTGCAGAGTTTTATAATTTAATAATTTTTAATTGCCTTGCATCCTTGTAAAGTTTTTTGATGCAAGGTTTTTTGTTTTAAGATAAACTGTTTACAAATTCCAAAGGGTGTGTAATTTTTCGCGCTTCGCGCCACTTTGCGTAGGTTTCGCGCTGCTTTTTAAAGTAAAAATCGGACAACTGCCAATGATAGTTATATCTATCAAGGTGTTCCGATTTGTTACTGTTTAAATATCGCTTAAAATAATGGTTTGATTTGCGAATATGGTATTTTTCATTATATGAATCATGTTTACCAATATCCGTTTTAGGTATTTCCATATTAAGGAACTTGTTTTTTTTATTATGAAAATTGATTACAAATCTCAAAACGCAACACTTTTTATTTTTAGAAGCGTATCGAAATCGATACGATACGATACGGTGCTTAAATTATTGAATATCAATCAATTATACCGTATCAACGAGATACTTTGCCGTATCGATTTCGATACGATTTCAAAACATTACTTGCAAATCGTTTCGTTCCCTTAAATCGTGTTTACAAGTTCTGTAAATCACGATTGCCAACGTTTATTTAAAACAGAAATAAGACAATGGATTTGTTTTAAAAAGGAATCAAAAGAACGGCTCGTTACCCTTTTATTTTTAGAAGCGTATATTTTTATATACGGTCGTATATTCGTTGTAAAGTATTGTAAATCAACTTGTTAGACCGTATATTTCAACCTTTTAGCCGTATATAAAAATATACGACTCTGTAAAAAAAATCAAAATCGTATATTTTTATATACGGCTAAAAGGTTGAGATATACGGTCTAACAAGTTGATTTACAATACTTTACAACGAATATACGACCGTATATAAAAATATACGCTTCTAAAATTTTACGCCTTCCAAGTCGCACTATTAACGTTTATTTAAAACAAAAAGAAGACGATGAATTTGTTTTAAAGAAGTATGATTTAGTAACTCGTTTACAAGTTCTGTAAATCACGATTGCCAACGTTTATTTAAAACAGAAATAAGACAATGGATTTGTTTTAAAAAGGAATCAAAAGAACGGCTCGTTACCCTTTTATTTTTAGAAGCGTATATTTTT
>JBDKKX010000463.1:0-4691 GCA_039795795.1 Bacteroidota bacterium
AAGTGCTTGGACAAATTAAAATGATATGAACTAAAATGATTTAAAATATTGATTATTAAATAGTTATAACTTGACGCAAGTTTGCAACTTGCGTCAAGTTGTACGTTTAATTTTGTCTAATGACTTAGTTTGTTATTACAATTGTCACTTGGCGATTTCAGCAGTATTGGATTGAGCGACGGCTTCTTTCCTTCGTTTCATCAGTTGAGAAATGTCTTCATTAAAATTATTGGTGTCAAATAACGGACTCATTAAAATTTCTTCAATTGGCTTATTCGCAAATAAATCGGTCTCTGCTTCCACTACCGAATGCGTTGTTTGTCACAATCCTATCAAAATGGATTTCTACGAGCGAAACTTGATGGAAATGTAACCTCATCTTGAGCATGAAAACGTAGATGAGGTTCATTTTTAAAATTCATCATTCTTAACTGCGCAATTCGCGGCGCAAAATTTTCCCCACATTCGTTTTCGGCAAATCGTCCCTAAATTCTACAAATTTCGGCACTTTGTAACCCGTCAAATTGGCTTTACAATGTTCAATCACTTCTTTTTCCGTCAAAGATTTATCCTTTCTAACCACAAATATTTTCGGCACTTCACCCGATTTTTCATCCACCACTCCCACCGCCGCAGATTCCAAAACTTTCGGATGTAATGCCATAACATCCTCAATTTCATTGGGATACACATTAAATCCAGAAACTAATATCATATCTTTTTTGCGATCCACAATCTTAAAATACCCATCTTTATCCATCAAACCGATGTCGCCCGTACTCAGCCAGCCGTCTTTTAAAACATTGGTCGTTTCGTCGGGCAAATTATAATATCCTTTCATCACTTGTGGTCCTTTCACTTGGATTTCGCCCGTACTGCCCGTCGCTAACGGTGTACTGCCGTCTTCGTCCACAATCCGCATATCGGTACTCGGCAAGGGCATCCCAATACTATTCAATTTGCCCGTCCCGTCAAAGGGGTTGCAACTCGCGCAAGGAGAAGTTTCTGTCATCCCAAAACCTTCTGCCAAAGCACATTTGGTCACTTTTCTCCATTTTTCGGCGACGGCGCGTTGTACGGCTGTGCCACCGCCAACCGTTATTTTCAAACCCGAAAAATCTAAATTTGCAAAATCGGCATGGTTTAAAAGGGCATTAAACAAAGTATTCACGCCCGTCATCGCCGTAATTTTATGGGATTTGAATTCTTTCATCACAGAGGGCAAATCTCTTGCATTTGTAACCAAAACATTCAAACCGCCGATGCTAAAAAAGCCTAAACAATTGACCGTAAAGGCAAAAATATGGTACAAAGGCAGGGGCGAAAGACAGATTTCTTCGCCTTCCTTCACCGAAGGCATCATCAAAGCGCGCATTTGCATCATGTTGGCAACCAAATTGCGGTGCGTCAACATTGCCCCTTTGGAAACACCCGTCGTACCGCCCGTATATTGTAAGGCTACAATATCTTCGGGCTTGATTTTGAAGGGTTTAATGGAAAATTTCTTACCTACTTCAATGCCTTCTTTTACGGTGACGACATTGGGTAGATGGTATTTGGGTACCATTTTTTTGACGTTGCGCACCATGAAATCGACTACTTTCCCTTTCAAACCCAACATTTCGCCAATGCTCGTAACCAGCACTATTTTAATCGGCGTTTCGGTCAAAATCGATTCCAAATTCGCAGCAAAATTTTCTGCAATAATAATCGCTTTCGCGCCTGAATCCACGAATTGATGTTTCATTTCTCGGGTCGTGTAAAGCGGATTGGTATTGACAATGACCAATCCCGCACGCAACGCCGCAAACAAAGCGATTGGATATTGTAACAAATTGGGCATCATCAAAGCGATTTTATCCCCCGGTTCCAGCCCGCGACTGTGGAAATAAGCAGCTAATTGATTGGAATAACGGTCAATTTCGTCAAAAGTAAGCTCCTTGCCCATGCACGAAAACGCAGGACGCATCCGAAATTTTTTAAAGGTATCATTGAGCAATACCGTCAAATTCGGATACGCATCAGGATTAATATTGGCAGGTACGCCTTGCGGATAATTTTTCAACCAAGGTCGGAATTCGGAAGTTATCATAACTAAATATTGTAATATGGTAAATAAAAGTTGTAATCGGTGTATAATAAATTTGTAAAATTAGCCACGAATTACACGAATTTTCACAAACCTAATTTGTGAAAATTCGTGTAATTCGTGGCTAATTTTACAAATTTGTTATACACCCGTTGTAATCTATGGGCAAAGATATTGTAATTTTTTTTTCTCACCAAAGAAAGTAAAATTCCTGTATTTTTGTCAAGGAATTGATGCTATTCTCAAACTCTTAGTTGGTTTTTAATTGATGAAAAAAAATATTTTTATTGTATTGGTTTTTAATTTATTGTGTCCTGCTTTCGGGTGGGCGCAATCGCCTCAAGCCAAAAATTTTTTTGACAAAGGCAGTATTGCTTTTCGCAAAGCGGATTACCAAAATGCAAAAACTTTTTTTGACCAAGCGATTCAAGAGGAATCGCGTGCGTCCAAACGGCTTTATTTGGATGCTTACAAATATCGCGGTAGAACTTATCGAAATTTATTGGATTATGAAGCGGCGATTCGGGATTTTGATGTGATTATTCAAGCGCGTCCGAAATATGCGCGGGCGTATCGGTATCGCGGTTTTTGCAAATATTTGTTGAATGCTTACGCGGATGCTATCGCGGATTTTGACCAATATCTATTGATTGCCAATCCTTTACGCGAAGAAGAAATGGAAAAAGCATGGTTTTGGCGCGGGCAATGTTATCGGTTTTTGGAGGATAATCAATCTGCGATTTCGGATTTTAACAAAGCAATTGCGCATTATTTGGATTTTTCGGAAGCGTTTCGGGCGCGGAGTGAATGTTATGAAGAAATGAATCTTTTGAGTGATGCGTTTGAGGATTGGAATACGATGATGATGTTGAAGTTGTTGGAAGTGGAGAAGGCGAACTCAACGGATTTTTGTGCGATTATTTTGGATATGAAGCATTTAGTGGATTTGGCGGTGGCGGCGAACAAAAATCCAGAAGATATTTTCTCGCTTGCGGATAAAATGACGCAAAAATGTCCTACAAATGCTTATATTTTGTATATGGAAATGGGGAATATGAAAATTGCGTTGAATCGTTCTGAGGAAGCGATGGTTTTGTATCAAAAAGCGTTGAAAACAGCTCCTTCGGATTTATTGAAAGCAGAGTTATATTTAAAAATAGGTGATATACAAGTAGCTCAAAATAAGCAAGTGGAGGCGTTAAAAAGTTATGAATTGGCTTTGAAAACAGATGGTTTAGGCATTTTGAAAACGGATTTAAATCAGAAAATTTCAGATTTGAAATCGGAACAAGCGAAGCAATTGCCTAAAATTGTTTGGCGGGTACCGACGGACAGAGCGAGCATTTCGCATGAAAATCATACTTATATTCAGGTTTGCTTTGCGTCGCCGCAACCGATTTTGAATACTAAAATTATCATCAATGGGATGCAATCTCGGGGGCAAATGCCTAAAAAAGAGGGTGCAGGGACTTGTGCGGCGGGCATTACGCAATTGGTGGATTTGAAAGAGGGCGATAATAAAATTCTGGTGGAAGTGACGAATGCAGTGGGCAAGACGATTTCAACCGAACGGATTATTAAATATGAAAAAGAAAAAGTTGCACAAAATACGGATAATGAATCGGTTAAACCCATTAAGCCCGACGCGCCTGCGGAACAAGATGGGGAGGCGCAAGTGCCGAAGGATAAACGATTAGCCTTAGTCGTGGGTAATTCAACTTATAAAACGAGTCCGTTGAAGAATCCTTCTAATGATGCCCATTCGATGCAAACGGTTTTAAAAGAATGTGGTTTTGACGTGATTTTGGTGGAAAATGTGGATAATAAAACCATTAAAAAGGAAATTAAATCGTTTACGGAGCAATTGAAAAATTATGGGACAGGTTTATTTTTTTACGCGGGGCATGGGATTGAAGTGGATGGAGTGAATTATTTGATGCCGATTGACGTTACAGGGGAGTTGAATAAGTCGGATATTGAAAATGAGTGTATTAAAACGGATTGGATTCAGCAACGCATGGTCGAATCGGGCGGCGATGGCAAATGTCATATCTTAATTTTGGATGCGTGTCGAAATAATCCGTTTGTGAATCGGTCTCGGGGGGGCGGGCAGGATACTTGGTCTGCGCCGAAAAATATTCCGTCGGGTATGATTACTTGTTATGCGACTTCGCAAGGTGCGACGGCGGCGGATGGGGTGGGCAACAATGGTTTATATACGTCGATGTTGTTGAAACATATTAAAACGAGGGGTTTGACGATTGAACAAGTCTTCAAAAGAGTGCGGGTTGACCTTAAAAAGCAAGGGGGACAAGAACCGATTGAAAGTACGAAGTTGACGCAAGATTTTTATTTTTTGAAGCAATAAAAATAATTAGTGTCAAAAAGTAGCTGTCTCAAAAGAAAAATCACAAAATATTATTGGGTTTAAAAATTAAATTTTACCCTTTTGAGACAGCCACTTTGTGGATGATGTTATTAAAATTTCACTTAGTACGTGACAAAAAGGCTTTTCATCACAGATTGAACAGATTTAACGAGATTTTCACAGATTTTTGGGGATTTTAAGCATTAAAAATCAAAAAAAATCTGTGAAAATCTC
>JBDKKX010000464.1:0-4678 GCA_039795795.1 Bacteroidota bacterium
GGGATTTTTGGGATTATTTAAATCCGAATAATCCCAAAAATCAATCCCATTTAATCCTAAAAAAATCCCATTTAATCCTAATTCCAACGTGTCACTCCATTGGATTAATTATTTCGTTCATCAAAATCGTCCATCATATCCGCTAAAGGATCACTGAAAGAAAAACTCTGGTCTAATACATCTTTTTGAATGATATTAAATTCCGCCAACCCATGCAGCACCAATTCCATAAAAACACTGGTTTCTTTTTCTGGGATTTCGGTCGCCTCGACGAGCCTACGCAATCCTGCAACTTTCTCAATTTCTTTTTTAAAAGTTTTGTCATTAGAATCATTCAACAATTCGAGGGTATTACTGCCGCTAAACCAAGCGCGAATCGTACCATAAGGGTCTTTTTCCGTGCGTTTGACAGGCATTTCTTCTGGATTTGGGAAGTATTCTAAAAAGACAGCTTTGACGGCGATGCCAAAAAGTTGCATGGCTACATTATACGGACCTTCTTGTTCGCCTTCGTAAACCAATTCGATTTTGCCCGTGATGGCAGGTACGATGCCCCAAAAATCGGTTAATCGCGCAGTCGTTGATTTTTCACCATTTAATAACATGCGTCTTTCGGCGGTGCTGTACAAATTTTCCAATGCCGTAATGCTCAAACGTGCCGAAACCCCACTTTTATTATCGACTAATTCACTTTCTCGTGCAGCAAATGCGATGGCTTCCAATAATTCGCGCAAGACATCTGGTATTTTGACCGCTTTTTTTTGGCTTAACGCTGGTTTTGCCTCTTGTTCGGTGATTTGCATGGCGATTTGCGGGTCTTCGGGATAGTGGGTCAAGATTTGACTTTGAATCCTATCTTTCAAAGGCGTTATAATGCTGCCGCGATTCGTATAATCTTCGGGATTCGCAGTGAAAACAAATTGTATATCTAAGGGTAATCGCAATTTGAATCCCCGAATTTGTATATCACCTTCTTGCAAAATATTGAAAAGGGAAACTTGTATCCGCGCCTGTAAATCGGGTAATTCGTTGATAACGAAAATGCACCGATGCGAACGCGGAACTAATCCGAAATGGATAACGCGTTCATCCGAGTAAGGCAATTTAAGGTTTGCCGCCAAAATAGGATCTACATCGCCTATCAAATCGGCTACACTCACGTCGGGTGTGGCTAATTTTTCAATATATCTTTCGGAACGATGGAGCCAAGTAATCGGCGTTTCATCGCCTTTTTGAGCAATTAAATCTTTGGCATAACGGCTTAATGGTTGTAAAGGGTCATCATTGACTTCGCTGCCCGCAACGACAGGGATATATTCGTCCAACAGCGTGACCATCAACCGGGCCATTTTAGTTTTAGCTTGACCGCGCAAGCCGAGTAGCAAAATGCTATGACGGCTCAATACAGCCCGTTCCATATCTGGAATGACTGTATTTTCAAATCCGAAAATGCCTTTAAAAACGGTATCTTTGCGTTTTATTTTGAGTATCAAATTATTACGCAATTCATCTTTAATGCTTTTGGGTTGATACCCACTGGTTTTCAACGCGCCAAGCGTTTGAATATGGTTCATAAAAGAGAGTCGATTTTTGAAAGAATAGTTGATTCATTGAAACTCCAATGAACCTAAAAAGTTTATTTTTTTTGAAAATGATGGATAATGATGAATGATGAATGATGAATGATGAATTTTATGAAATTCATCATTCATCATTTATCATTTATCATTCATCATTCATCATTCATCATTTCAAAAGCACGATACCAAGTTGTTTTGCCATCGCATTCCGTAAGGCTTCCAACTTCATGTGGATTCGATTATGTTTATCCCCATTCATCCTATCGCCTGCTTTATAATATTTGTCCATCAAATTCAGGTTTTGCTTACAAATTTTAATGATTTTCGCCAATTTAAAACGCAAAATCGCTTGGGGTGCTTCTAATACAAAATTTTCTTCGTGCATTTTCTGCGTATGCAACTCTACACCATGCCGTTCCCAATCCGCATATTCATGTTCGGGATGCACCGTCAAGACATCTAAAGCAAATTTTTGAATCGCGGGGTCATTATGATTTGAAAAATAAGCAGGATTCAAAAGAATCCCTCGTGCCAAAGCATCCACCGTTTCATCCACGATTTTTTGATACAATTTATGGTCAAAATCGTTCAAAACGTCTTGAATATTGGCAATCACGTAGGCAGCAACAGTCGTATTCGACGCGCTATCGAACAACCGATGCCCCCACCGAATCAATACTTCCGCAAAATAACGCTCACTGACCGCATCGTTCGATACAAAAACCGTTGTGCCTCTCAAAGGTTCAATGGTTTTAGAAGATTGCTTTTCGGTGGGTTTCTCTTTTGCCGTAGGCTGACTGTCCGAAGGTTGTGCGACTTCTTCGGGAGTCATTTGTTGCGCGGGGCGACCGCCACTTTGCAATTTTGCTTCAACGCTTTTTTGAACTAATTTCGCCGTTTCATCCACGAGCAATTTTTCATCGACCTCCATAATCGCGGAACATTGCCTCAAATACAAACCGCGTTTGATGGAATCGCCGATTTTAGCAATGCTCATCACAATATCTTTAATCAATTTTGTTTTTTTCACAGGGTCATTGCCCGCTTCTTGGAGCAACAAATCGGCTTTGAAAAAGATAAAATCTTTAGCATTTTGTTTAATAAAATCGTTGAAAGCAGCCGTTCCCACTTTTTGCAGGTAAGAATCGGGGTCTTCGCCATTGGGAAACAAGGCGATTTTCACATTCATATTTTCTTCCAACACCATATCCAGCCCGCGCAAAGCCGCCTTAATCCCTGCGCTATCTCCGTCGTATATAATTTTAATATTTTGCGTAAACCGTTTAATCAAACGGATTTGATCCACCGTCAACGAGGTGCCCGAAGAGGCAACTACGTTTTCAATCCCCGCTTGATGCAAGGAAATCACATCCGTATAACCTTCCACCAACAAGCATTCATCCAATTGCTGCATCGCTTTTCGGGCGAAATAAATGCCATAAAGCGATTTGCTTTTGGTGTAAATCTCCGTTTCTGGCGAATTAATGTATTTTGGCGCATTGGGTTCTTTGGTAAGAATGCGTCCGCCGAAGGCAATCGGTCTGCCCGTCAAGCCATGGACAGGGAAAATCACCCGATTTCTAAAAAAATCCCGCCCATAAGTGCTCGTTAAACCTACTTTCAGCAACGTTTCTTGCAAATATTGCGCTTTAACCGCCGTTTGCGTGAATTCATCTCTGGTTTCGGGCGCGAAGCCCAATCCAAATTTGCGAATCGTCTCTTCATTAAACCCGCGTTGTTTGAAATAACTCAATCCAATACTTTTTCCCTTGTCGGTTTCAAACAAAATATGCTGATAATATTTCAACGCATATTCATTCACAGCATATAACCCATCGGTTGTGCGCTTTTCCTCTAAAAATTCTTTAGAAACTTCGGTTTCCTCCACCGCAATCTTATACCGTTTGGCTATCCACCGCAAGGCTTCTGGATAACTCAAACTTTCATGCTCCATTAAAAAATTAACGGAATTGCCGCCTTTCCCACAACCAAAACATTTAAACGTGCCGCGCACAGGCGAGACATTAAAAGAAGGCGTTTTCTCATTGTGAAAGGGGCAAAGTCCCAATAAATTGGAGCCGCGCCGCTTCAAAGCGATAAAATCGCCGACCACTTCTTCAATTCGCGCCGCGTCCAAAATTTCTTGTACCGATTTTTGAGTAATCATTGGAAATCAATTTGACTTATTTAGCGCGAAATTACATGTTTTTACTCAAAATGCTTTGAAATTTCTATCAAAAAGCATACTTTTGAATTAAAATTTCAAAAAAGTTAAAAGACAACCATGCATAGTGCTACGACCTTGCTTTCAGTTCATCCGCTTGCTGTGTTGAAACCAGACAAGCAACCGCGTTCTTATACGCTTGCGGAATATTTGCGCCGCGAAGAGCGTTCCATCGCCCTGCACGAATATTACAATGGCATCATTACAAAACTTCCAATGGCAAAAGGACCTCATAATATTATTACAATGAATGTTGGCGCGGCTTTGAAAAACGCTTTGAAAGGCGCGCCTAAAAAATATTTGGTGATGGGTGGTCAACAAATTGTTTACTTGCCCGCGCTTAATTTTGGGCTTTATCCCGACGTTTTGGTAGTCGTCGAAACACCTGAATATTGGGATAGCAACCAAACTTTATTGACAAATCCGATTCTAATCGTGGAGATTTTGTCTAAAATTACTCGGAAATATGATAGAACTGAAAAATTTGTAGAATATAAAACCTTAGATTCGTTTCAAGAATATGTTTTGATTGAGCCAGAAAAATGTTTGGTTGAAACGCGTTTTCAACAAGCACCCCAGGTTTGGCGCGATACGATTGTGAAAGAACTGAATGAAACGATTTATTTAAATTCGTTGGGAATTTCACTTGAATTAAATGATATTTATGAAAATATTCGTTTCAAAAAATAAAAAATAAATACCAGTGATTTTGCCACGAATTGCACGAATTTGCACAAATCGTTCGTAAAAATTCGTGTAATTCGTGGCAAAATCAAGGGTATATAAAAAAAACGAGTCTCTTTGTAGAAACTCGTCAGCCCATTAACCATTTATAATTAATCCAACTCTTATACGTTTTTAACTCAATACGTTT
>JBDKKX010000465.1:0-4673 GCA_039795795.1 Bacteroidota bacterium
ACATTTTGAGTCCTTTCAAACGGTGAATGAAAGGCTGGACTATATTTTTGATAATTTTGGTTCCGAATTCAAAATTCAGTGGAAAAATGCTGCTTGATAAACTGGTTTATTTTTACTTAACTACTTAAGTGTACAATAGTTTGATAAGATTTCACTTGGCAAAAAAATAAAAAATAAAAAATTTATTTTTTACAAAGTGTCAGAAACAAATTCAAAAGTTTGATAAGTGTGTAACCGTTTGATAAGATTCAACTTTTTAAAAATTCAACGCCTAAGACTTGCCTATTGAACCCCGATAGGCAAGTTGCGAAGGCAAGGTTCAAAAAATTTAACATTTTTATATTTATCACAATTTTAAAAATTCAAAAATCATGAATTTTAAACAAACTTTCGTTGCGCTTTGCCTTAATTATCTTTAATTTTTCTTGTTGGCTATACCTAACTAAGGAGTAGCAAGGTGTGCTTTTAAAAGCCCTTTTAGTATTTTTCTAAACCATATTTGTTAACTGTTTAACTAATTTTATTTTAAAATGATGAAAATAACTGTAGAAAAAGTAAAAAAATCGATATTTATCCTGTTTTTGCTTTTATCCTGTTTACTGACCGCTTGTAAGGAAGATAACATCTCCGAACCCGCAACCATTAGCCAATTGCCTGAGCCTAAAAAAGAAGATGAATTACAAACTCGCACTGCGGGCAACACGATTAAGGAATCTGTTTATGGCGTTTCTCTGGATATACTTCAAAAAAGTTATATCGTTCCTATAAAGCTGGCAGGTACTTCACCCTCCTACACGGCAGTCTATGCAGCCACGACTCCTGTTATAGACAGTCGAGTTGGAGCGGTTACAAATGCTACAGGTATCACTTTCGACCCAAGAACAAGCCAGTTTTTGATAACGACAGCAGCAAACTCTAATATACCCAACTCATTACTTCAAGTAGATAAGGGTGGTAAAGTTTTAGCAGCTGTTACCACAAAAATAGGCAAAACGACTATTGCTCTAAAAGATATTGAACATTCACAAACGCCCTCTAATTGCGGCTTGCCAAAATTTCAATCTCGTTTTTGGGCGATATACAATCGCTCTATTGTTGAGGTTGACCCTCTTACAGGATTGTGTACTTCATGGGCAACGGTTCCAGGGGCTGGTATTTTACACGGGTTGGCTGCGGATGATGGGGATCAAGTGTGGGTAATTCAAACCAATTTGGCAAATCTATGTTCGGCAGGTAGCGAAGCGCAGGTATGGCGTTATGCGATTCAATGTGTTCCATTCAAAGGGTTGACTTTAGCAAACACAATTTGTTATTCCAATAAACTTAAAGTAGTTAATCCATTAGGAGGAGAAGGGGGCTTGATGTACACCAGAAGTGCTCATTTTGAGTTGTTCTATGCCACAAACGCAGCAACTTTTTGGGCTTCCGATTTTTCGCCGACCACATCTCCTGCATGGAGTGTGACACCGAATGCCAAAAGTGTTATTACAACTGCTCCAATAGGTGTAGTGGATATTACTCATGTGCGAATTCCTTAGATTTCTATTTTGCACTAAATATTTTAGCCCAACTTGAAATCTATATTGCTTATTTGGGTTAGATTCAGACCATGGAAGATTTGATTTACACGATTGTAAAAATATTTCAACTTTTTAAAAATTCAACGCCCAAAGACTTGCTTGTTGCAAAACAGCAAGCAAGTTGATTCAGTAATTATGAAAAATTTATAATTAATTCATTTACCAATTTATGATGGTTCTAATTCAACGGTTTGCGTCTTTATGCCAGACCTTACCTCTTATTGCATTGTTGGTGCTATGTAATATTTCGGCGCAAGCGGCAACGTGGTTTGTACGCGGCGATTATACAGGCACCTCAAACGGCTCTATTGCGGCTCCTTTCGCAACCATTCAAACGGCTATCAACGCTGCTGCCAGTGGTGATGTTATCAAAGTGCGTGGCAGTAATGCTTACGTTTACAACGAAAATGTGGATTTTAATGGCAAAAACCTTGTTCTTGAAACAGAAACAGCGACGATGCCCACAATTGTGGGTTTAGGGGGCACTTCGGTAGTTAAAATGAGTGGACTTTCGCCGAATCAACCATTAACCAATGCTCGATTAGAAGGTTTTATTATCAAAAACGGTTCTGTAGGTACTTCGACTCCTGCGCCTTGGGGCGGCGTTGCCTCTTATGGCGGCGGTGTTATCTTGCGATACGCCTTGAATTGCGTATTGAAACAATTAGTCATAGATAATTGTACCGCAGATTATGGCGGCGGTATCTCCGTTTATCAAGGTCAAAATACAAAACTGGAAAAACTCAATATTAAAAATTGTAGCGCGAGTGCAGGCGGTGGCATTTCTTTTGAAAGTAACAACGGTTATCATGTTTCATTATTCAACATTTTGATTACAAATTGTAATGCGACAAGTCATGGAGGCGGGATTGAATGTAATTATAGTACGGTTGCGACGATGGAGTATCTTACGATTGCGAATTGCACCGCAGGATATGCCGCAGCCATAAAACGCGGTAATGCGTCTCGTTTTGATGCCAAAAACTGTATTTTTGCGAATAATTTACCGAGTTTAACCCAATTAAATTGGGATGGCGGTTGGACGACTGCTGCTTCGACACTGACACATTCTATTGTTACGGGTTCCAATAACCCTAATTTCGCTGCCAATAACATTGATTTGACCTTAACGAACTGTTCGGATGTAAATCCGCAATTTGTAGGCGCGGCAGATTTTCATTTGCAACCCAGCAGCCCTGCCATCAATGGCGGTACTTTGACCGCAGTAACTTTAGAGGATTTGGAAGGAAATGCCCGCCCGATAAATGGGGTGCCTGATATGGGTTGTTATGAAATGGGGATTCGCCACGAGTATCAGTTGGATACGACGATAGTTCGATGCGGGCAAGCCACTTGCATGCCTGTAAAATTGGCTGCGCCTGTGGTAAATGGTACGGGTTGGACACTTGAAATTGATTTTGATACCACCCAAATACGCCCTTCAACCCATACGCTTGGCAGGATTGTAACAGGCGGTGCGATGTCCACCTTTGTCAACAATGGGAAATTGATATTATCCATTTACTTGACGGCGGCTGCAAATGTGCAGGGCAATGTGGGCGATACCTTAATATGTCTTGGTTGGGAAAGTGTCAAAACCAATATTCCGCCGAATAGTTTTGCGGCAATCGCTGGGACGATTGAAACCAATACATTGTTGGGTACAACTACTGCACCTGTCCAAAGCCGTATGAAATTGGAAAGTAATAATAGTTTATATTTGTGGGTGTCGTATCAAGGGACGCGACCGATGACTCATAATAATATAGTGAATCAAACCTATATTTCAATAGGCAATACTCCAAATGGAATGAATGTACAGGGTATTGCAAATAATACAGGATTATATCTGTTGAATACTACAACGGATACCTTGGTTCAAGTCAAACGACAATCATTACCGAGTATTGGAATTCCTGTAATTCAAGGGATTGACGCAGCCTTAGTTTTTCAAGTAATAGCGCGGAACCCAAGTTATAGACCAACCGTTGCTGCGATATTGTCAATGGACGTGAATGGGGACGGAAGAATTACTGCGGGTGATATTACGGACATTCAACGACGGGCAGTAGGGATTTATGCAACAGGTTTTCCACAATTTGGGACGAATGATACCATTTCAAGCCGTCATTTTCCCCAAACGTGGTTGACAACCCATAAAACCTACCGCTTATCAACCACTTATCCAAAATGGGATAGTGTTGGATGCGCCAGAGAATTTGTTCCGAAGATAGATACCCTTTTCAAAATAGACCCTTTCTATAGAAATCGTTGTGATACCGCATTTTTGGATGTTGCCATGTTAATGCTTGGAGATGCAGACGGCAATTATAACGGAGATACATTAAGTCATCAAAGATTGGGTCGTCAATCGGTAACAACGATGAATTATGAAATTTGTAATAACATAAAAAACAATATTTTATATATTAAAGTTTATGCCGATAAAAGTTTGACAGGTGGTGACTGGATCTTACAAAATTCACCTTTAACCTTATTAGGCGCAGAGGTCGCGGATTCAAAAACGACTTTAATGACGGCGAATTTAGTTGGGAATAATCTATACGTCACCGCCTCTGCGATATCGGCGGATATTCCTGCAAGAACACCCCTATTTTATTTAAAAGTACCTGCTCTTGAAAAAGAACGCATTAAAAAATTAAGCGATTTAGGGAATTTAACAGGTTATTGGAATGCATCCGTTGCCGACAATGTTATACAGTTTTGCACGCCTGTTAGTGGTACAGACGAGCCTTCACCGATTCGGTTATACCCAAATCCAACATCGAATGGTTTCGTAACGATTGAACATTTGGATAAAATGCCAGAAAAAATTCAAGTGTATAATGCTTTGGGACAATTGGTTATTCCGTCCGTTGAGCCTCAACAGCAACAAACTACTTTGGATTTAACCTCTTTTGCAGATGGGGTTTATTTTGTGAAAGTGGATCATCAAATGTTTAAAGTAGTGAAAAAATAACCGTTCTTAGTCAGGGAGGTTGAACGTGGAAATAAAGCATTGCTTTGTCTCCACGTTTTTTTAGTTTTACCATGAAATTTCGTGCGATGTGTGTCTTATCTTTGCCCGCAAAA
>JBDKKX010000466.1:0-4649 GCA_039795795.1 Bacteroidota bacterium
ACGAGATTTTCACAGATTTTTTTTGATTTTCAATGCTTAAAATCAAAAAAAATCTGTGAAAAGCTCGTCGAATCTGTTCCATCTGTGTCGAAAAGTATTTTGTCATGTAGTGAGTGGAAAAAATAAAAAATCTACGAAACTCCGCAAAATTCTTTTTTCACAAAAAATATTTCTGCACCGTTCGCACCGTATCGTCAATATGACGGTCTCGTGTCGGTTCGCCCATCGCCTCGAAACGCCATGTACCCTCTTCTACCCGCAATTTGCCCATCAACATAGCGACTTTATCCGCAAATTGAGGTTCAGACGATACGTTGAAAGTAGCTAAGATAGTTTGAGGGCGTTGCGGCGTACCTTCAAAAATGCGAATATGACTATATGGAATGGTTTCAAAATCTTGCAGTTTGTAACTGTTTAGAATAAACACCAGTTGAGTTGCTTTCGGATTGATTTTAGTCAAATCAATCGTGATAACCTCATTATCCAAGCCGTCATTGCCATTTTTATCGCCTGTGAGGTCGTCGCCGCTATGAATAATGGCATTATCGTCCGAAATAATTGTCGGTCTGCCATTGACGTTCTTTTTTTTCTTGCCGAAATAGATTAAATCCAATAATATCTTTTTTTCGTCAAAAACGGCTACACTCGCGTCCAAGTCCACCGATTTTTTATCTGAAAACAGTCCAAAAAAGGATTTTTCGACGATGGCACCCCAATTAATGCCAATACAAAGTTGTTCTAAACGGCGACCGTCGGTTTTAAGTAAGTTTAAACGGTCGCCTTTTTTTAAATTTAAAGCCATATTTTTGATTTTGCTGCTACACCTAACAGGTTTGCAAAACCTGTTAGGTGTGATGATTTATGAATTAGCATATTTTGCAATAATATCTTCCAAACCATTCGGCGATGTCCCCGCAATTTTGCCCAAAGCCGTGAATTCCCAATCGTTTTCGCGCCGATATAAACACGCCATTTCCACAGAGGTCGCTGTGGCAGCATCGGCGGTTAAGTCAAATTGATAAAGGGCTTGTCCCGTCGCGTTATCGTAAAGGCGCACAGACGCATTTTGAACTTTTCCAAAATTCACAGGCGGAGTGCCTCTGCCGCGCAGGAGATTATCGTCATAAATCGTAATAACCGCCATTAACATTTTCGCCTCATCGGGCAAACGGTCGAGTTCTACAATGATTTTTTCATCATCGCCATCGCCGAAACCAGTGCGATTATCGCCCGAATGTTTGACCAAACCATTATAATGTTCTGGTTTATTGTAAAAAGCGATACTATCTTCGGCAATCATTTTGCCTTGCGCGTCCAAAATTAGCATGGAAGCATCCAAATCGGCATAAATACCCGATTTCATATCCCAACTCAAACCGATTTTGACTTTTTTAAGTCCGGGATTGGATTTGGATAGATTAATTTTTTCTCCAGCGTTCACTTTTCTTAATTGTAAAGGAGGCATAATTGATAATTTTTTTTGATTCTATGATGGAAAGCGCGAAAAACGCCTAAAAAGTTTCCTTAAAATCCCAATCTTCGATAAGTAAGGATAAAAAAACGAGCAAAATCCCATTTTTAGAGACGAGTTGAAACCTTTGCACAACGCATAAATTTACTACTTTTGCGTTTTATTGCTAAAAATTACCTTATTATGTTCCGAAATGAATGGTTCGCACTAATTTTACTGTGGATGTGCGCTTGTGGCAGCGAGACACTTACGCCGAAGCCGCGTGCTTATCCGCGAGTCGTGTTTCCCGAGAAAGGTTATCAAACGTTCAATGCAAAATATTGCCATTTTTCTTTTGAATATCCCAAATATGCCACTGTGGAGAAAGATTCTTTGTTTTTTAAGGAAAAGCCAGTCAATGATTGTTGGTTCAACGTCAAAATCCCCGATTTGAATGCTGAAATTCATTGCAGTTACTACCCGATTGATGCGAAAAATACGTTTGACAAATTGCGGGGGGATGCATTTACGTTGGCGAATAAGCATGATATTAAAGCAGATTATATAGATGAATTGCCGATTCGGAAGCCTGATGGCACGATTGGCTATGTGTTTAACATTGAAGGGGGGGCGGCATCGCCTTTTCAATTTTTTATTACGGATAGTACGCATCATTTTTTGCGCGGTTCGCTGTATTATCAAGCGCGCATTGATGCGGATTCTTTGCGTCCTATTAATGAATTTTTGAAAGTGGATTTGATACATTTGGTGAATACATTTCAGTGGAATCGTTAGAATTAGGATTAAATGGGATTTTTTGGGGATTAAATGGGATTGATTTTTGGGATTTTTTTGGATTTTTTTGGAAAATTTTAAAATTAATCTTTGTGAACCCAGCATATCTTATCGAACCTTAATGGTTGTAATTTTGTCTCTTTAACCATGATACAAAGTAGAAAATACGATAGAACTTATCATTTTCCCTTTTCAAAAGGCGCGCAAAATGATGATAAAATTTCATTTGATTGGCAAGGCATTTTAGCAGATGAATTGGTCATCACTGAAAAATTGGATGGTGAAAATACTTGTCTAAAAGCCGACGGCGTTTATGCACGTTCTCATGCCGCGCCGACACGCAATCCTTGGGCAGAAAATATGTGGCAAATCTGGTCAAATGCCAAACCTTATTTGGGTGATTTGGAGATTTTTGGAGAAAATTTGTATGGGATTCACAGTATTGAGTATTCAAAATTGCCTGCGTATTTTTTTGTTTTTGCGATTCGAGATGGCGATACATGGTTGTCATGGGATGAAGTGACGTTTTATGCGCAAGCCTTGGATTTGCCAACTGCCCCTGTTTTAGCGCGCAGCAGGTTCACAGAAGCGCAATTGACCCATGCGATTTTAGAATATGTCCATCAACCCAGTACGTTTGGGGGCGACATGGAAGGCGTTGTGGTACGCAATGTTCATGCGTTTTCGACGGATGTTTTTTATCAGAATGTTTTAAAATACGTGCGTGCAAACCATGTTCAAACCGATGAACATTGGACGCGTCGTTGGAAAAAAGCAAAATTAACTATTTAAATTTCAATGAATTATGAATAAAAAAAATAAAGATATTGAAATCCACTCGTTTCAATTAAACGGGAAGGAATACATCGAATTGAATCAACTTTTAAAGTTTGTAGGCTTGGTCGAATCGGGTGGACAAGCGAATCATTTCATCGTTGATGGACAAGTCAAAGTGAATGAGGTCGTGGAATTGCGCAAACGCAATAAAATTCGAGTCGGATTTCAAGTAGCATTTGATGGACATCTTATTGTCGTCGAATAATGCAAAAGGGGGTGTCTTAAAAGGGTAAAATTCAATTTTTAGACAAAATATTATTGAAGTTATGATACGATTGGAACACAGAGGACACGGATTTTACGGATTTGCACGGATTTTTTGGAATTTATGCTAGAGTTTTAAGCATAAATTCCAAAAAATCCGTGCAAATCCGTAAAATCCGTGTCCTCTGTGTTTCAATTGTATCGCAACCCAATAATCTTTTGTGATTTTTTCTTTTAAGACAGCCACTTAATTCTTTTAGTTGCGCAGTTCCCATCGAATACCCACTCTGAAATTTTGTTCTGTCATCGGGTAAAAAGCAGTGCTAAAACCAACATTCTTATTGATACTCAATAACTTACCTATATTTTCAGATTTAACAAAAATTCTAAACCGATCTACTTTGGCAGCTAAAAATGCGTCGATAAATGGAAAAAATGATTTATCTGCTCCATTCTGCAAAAAAAATTGCCCCGTCAAAGGCATATATCCATAGCCTTGATAGGTGTTCGCATAACGCACATCCACCCCTGTTTGCAACAACATCACTTGTTTGAAAAGTTTGCCCTCGAAATACAACGAATGTTTACCATATAAAGTAGGCAAGCGCAAAATTTTATCTGTCGCTTTTTGGAAAGCAACTTCTGAATCAAAATGCACTTTTCTGAATGTAAAATCTTGTTTTACAATGAGTTGCAAAATGCTCATCGGCGAACTCAATTGTCGAGCAAAAGCCAATGAATCAAAATAAACATAATTATTTAACAAAATATAACTAACCGTTCCTTCAAAATGCAATTTTGGGATTTGAATCGTTCCCATCAAATGGGTTTCCAAGGTTTTATTAAAATTGTTATCCCAAAGTTTTCGCTGAGAAACAAAAAGTCGCTTTTCCAATAACGATGGTTCGGACAATTGATTCAAAAAAGTCGCTTGCAGGCTTCCAATATTTTTAAGATTCAAATATAAATTGCCGCTAACCCGATAATCCCCTAAATTCGCACCCAAAGCATTAAAATGCGCATAACTCTCCAAACGCAATTGGTCATTCGGCGAAAAATGCCAACGACCCGTTATTAAAACATTTTGATTAGAATAGTTCAATGGTTCTTCATTGATTTGTCGATATTGATGCACTAAACCGACTTCAAACCAATCTTTTTGAACCGCAATTGCATTGTTATTCTGTTTTTTCGTGGTATCGATGACCGTTTTACGCGCTTGCGTCGTGCTTATTGAAAAACTATTTTCAATCAAATTGTTGGATAAAAAATACCGCAAACCCCGTGTATCCGTCAAAAATGTTTTAAAATAAGCACTATCAAAAACAGTATTCGTATTAAAATCATCAAACTTGTACGATTG
>JBDKKX010000467.1:0-4641 GCA_039795795.1 Bacteroidota bacterium
ATTGGGGACAGCACTACTTATTTGAAATACCAGAGTTGAATATAATTAATTTTTTCCAATCAATTTCACCGCTTTCATCACAAAAATCTTTTCCAAATTCAAAAGTGAAACGATTAATAATTTTGGCGTAAGCGATGGAAAAAGTTTCATTTTTTTTCATGGGCTTTATGACCAAAAGGCTCTATAATATTCGCATAAAGGTTTTTATCCCCAGAAATAAACGTCCAAAACCTTTGTCCACAAAGTTTTATATATTCTTCTTTATGAGGTTTGTTATCGCGCCCATAACAACAACCATTGATTGCAACCACATTTTTATCCTTTAATTTTACCTTTGCTGCCGCAAAATTGTCCAACATTTTCTTAATTTGGCTACTATTGCCCCAATTCGGTCCCGATTTAATCTCAATCACATAATAATTATCATCGCGTTCAAATTCTAAATCAATACCGACCAAATCGGTGGATTTTTTAGCATCATTAATTTGCTTACAAACAAAAATCGCAACACCTTCGATAAAATCACCAAACATTGTTTCTTCTTGGGATTGCAAAAACGCATCTAAAATGCTTTTTACCAAATCTTGTGCGGTTAAAATATTTTTAGCTCTAAATAAATATGGGTTTTTGCGTTGCAAAATCTCTTTCAACTTTAAATTTTCTAAACTTTCTAATCGTTTCCGATGGAACGTGCCCACATTTGCTTCTACATATTCAGCAATCTGTTTTAAATCTAAATGTTTCATTACCAATAAATTAAAAATATGTAACAATTTGAATTTGTCAAAATAACGTCGGAATACTTTGAATTTGTTCTTTTTGTTTTAAAATCATTTCATAATATTCGGGTAAAATTTCAATACCAATAGCATGTCGTTGCATTTTTTGAGCAACGAATAAAGTTGTCCCCGAACCTGCAAATGGGTCTAAAACCGTATCGCCTTCTTTGGTAAAAAGTTTAATAAACCATTCAGGCAATTCATTCGGAAAAGCAGCACTATGATTTTTATTTTGGCATTCGGTTGCCAAATGCAGCACATTTGTTGGGTAAACCAACTCTTTCCCCACCCAATTCGAGACATTTTTGCCAAAACCGCTTCCATTTTTGGCATTATCACGTTTTTTATCGGTGTCGCTCAAATTGCGCAACCTATCTTTTGCCCAATCGCCAATGGGAACACGCACCTCATCTTGGTACATATTAAAATCTTTTGCTTTATTAAATTGCAATAGCCTTTCCCAACTGTCTCGAAAACGATTCGGCCACTTTCCAGGAAAGCTATTTTTTTTATGCCAAATAAACTCTTCCGTCCAAAGCCAACCTTGTTTTCGCATAGCGATAATCATCTCCATCACATACGTATGACGTTCTCCATTTGACACTTTTTCTTTAATATTTAAAACAAAAGTGCCTTTTGGATTCAAAACCCTCAACAATTCTTGGGAAATGGGCAAAAACCATTCAACGTACTTATCCGCAGCAATACCACCATAAGTCGTTTTTCTTTGGTCGGCGTAAGGGGGCGACGTGAATATTAAATCAACAGAATTATTTTCCAAAGATTTTAACACGTCCGCGCAATCGCCCAAAATAATATTTTGCGAAATCTCTTTCATATCGTTTCTAAATCAAATTGAATTTCCTTGACCCAAATCAATTCCTGTATAACGGAGTCATTGTTTGTGGCAAAACGCGTGTCCATCGTTTCCCAAAAATCATGGACTGTCCAATCCAATCCTAAATTTTCATTTAAGAAATGTTCAGTGTCCTCGTCATATCGTTGACGCAAAGTTACAACTATTTCCAGAATTGCAGCTTTTTCGTTTGCTGCACGCACTTGATTATAACAAAATGTTTCAAAAAAACCTGTATTGATTTTGGTTTTGTAGAGATAGTTTTTCATAGTGGGTTGATTTTTAATGATTTATAATTAATGCTCGTAAATTTTTGATTTTGCCACGAATTACACAAATTTTCACTAATAATTCGGGCAAATTCGTGTAATTCGTGGCAAAAATGCCCTAATTCAAAAATTTCACTTTGATAATCGAAAAAGAATAAGGCGCAAGCGTCAAAGCAAGCGTTTTCCCCTGCATGTCCATCGTTTGTTCCACAGGCGCGATGACCGACGGATTATCTAACGAATTAACCGCTTCTAAATTATCATTGCTCAAAACCGTTAACTGGGCTTTGCGCGCTACTTTTGCATTGCCCGCCAATTGAAAAATGGCATTTTGAGGTTTACCCAACGTGTTTACAACCTTGATAATCAATTCATTCGCCTTTTTATCCGTCGTCGCAGTAGCATACAAACTGTCTTGACCCGTCGCGGGCAAGCCATTTTTATACAAAATCGGCACCACTTCCGTTCCTTTATTCGTCGAATACATTTTTTGAACTTGATAATTCGGCGTACCATAAGCCCGCAAATTATCCACCCAAATTAAATTTGGTGTCCATTGCCAACCGTCTATATGCGCAAACAACGGCGCGTAAGATGCCATTTGAACCACCTCCGCATTCCGTTCCAAGCCCGTCATAAAAGCAGCTTCGGCAAGCGCAGTCCGCCAATTATTTTTATTGTCCACACTAACCACACGGTCACTTTGCCCCGCATATTCCCCCGCAAAAACTTTCGTAACGCTTTTTCGGTCATATTTATCATAACGCGTCGCATTGTCGAGAAACCATTTTGGCGTTTGGTAATAATGCTCATCAATAAAATCGCCTTGCAAAGCGCGCACCGATTTATCCAAAAATTCAAACGGTTTGCCCTCAAATACCCCACTACTACACACCAATTTGAGATTCGGATACTGTTTTTTAATCGCTTTTTGGAAAACCGCCAATCGTTCAATGTACTGCGGTCCCCAATTTTCATTGCCCACACCCAACATTTTAAGGTTAAAAGGCTTCGGATGACCTAATTTTGACCGAATTTGTCCCCAAGTCGAGGTCGAATCGCCATTCGCAAACTCAATCAAATCCAACGCATCTTGAATATAAGGGTCAATTTGCTCCATCGGCACCACTTCGGCAGTATTAAATTGACACGCCATCCCACAATTCAAAATCGGCAGAGGAGCAGCCCCAATGTCTTCACAAAGTTGAAAATACTCGAAAAATCCAAGCCCAAACGTCTGAAAATAATCAGGCGCGGGACGATTTGCAATTTCATGATTCCAGCGATTAATGATTAATTGTCGTTCTTCCACCGCGCCAATCGTGTTTTTCCACTGATACCGCTGCGATAAATCCGCCCCTTCCACAATACAGCCGCCTGGAAAACGCATAAAACCCGGTTTCAAATCCGCTAATAATTGAATCATATCCGCCCGCATCCCCCTTTTCCGCCCTTTCCAAGTGTCCGTCGGAAACAACGAAATCATATCTAAATCAATCGTACCCGTCCCTTCAAACCAAATATTAAATTTAGCTTTGCTCTCCGTCGCCGTTGCTAAAAAAGACGTTTCCCCTTGTTGCCAATTTTCACCGATTTGAGTCGGGTTGAAAACGCCAGTTCCGATAATTTCACCCTTTTCAGACACCAATTCAAGGTGCATTTTGACATTTGCCGTCGCTTGTTTGTAAAAAACAGAAAAATCATACCGCAAACCTTTCTTAATCCCCATGCCGCGAAAACCTTCATTTTGCAAACCCAAACTCCCTTTTTGATGGTTTTTCAACGCAACACGCATAAAACGAGGATTCTTGACTTGTTTTTCCAACCGATTGATTATCAATATATTATCCGTCGTATAGGGTGTCAGGGGAGAAATATTGGGTAAAATAGTCCATCCCATCAAAGGCTTTGCGAATTCAAAAGAACGATTTTTAACCAATTCGGCATAAATACCGCCGTCCGCACCTAAGTTAATATCTTCAAAAAAAATCCCCCACATCGTGGAGGCAACCTCCGAAACGGGTTTATCCGTTTGGACTGTGAAAGTCGCAGGACTTTGAGCCGCAATTTTCAAAGCAAATAGCAGCATAAAGGTAAATGTATGTAATTGATTCATCGTAAAATAGAGTTGATATTAATGCAGCAAATGTAAGGAATAAGTTTTGAAAAAGTGAACTCATATATTATAAAACTACGGATTAGTCGTTTTGAAACCTTGCAAAAATGCCACCTTGATAAAATGACAGTCGCAGCCACTGCGAAAGCAACTCAGTTGACGGAGCAAGAGGTGACGGATTGGTGGGCTTTTTTTGAAAAATCGAATGAAAAAAGTTAAATTGCAACAGGAATGCTCGAGTTGTCTGCACATGGATTTTTTGGATTCTATGTGCAGACAACTCGAGCATTCATCTTGTCGTATCTTTTAAATGGAATCGCTTGCAGTAAGCTCGCGGTATAACTTGCCTTCTGCCCGCAAAGCAGGATCTAATTCATTGGTTTCCTTTTCAATCTGACCATTTGTTTCAAAATTAACACTTTGAACTTGATTTTGCAAAATATATTCCATGTCCTCGCGCCGACGCACCAAATAATCTTTGCCTTGATGAATCATCACTTCCGCAGGGCGGTAACGACCATTGTAATTGCTCGCCATCGTAATCCCATACGCACCCGCATTCAACAAACACAAAATATCGCCTTCCGAAATTTCTGGTAACATTCTATCTTCTGCAAAATT
>JBDKKX010000468.1:0-4641 GCA_039795795.1 Bacteroidota bacterium
GTTTCAAGCATTTGTTTCAATTTGAGGTTGTATTCCAACGCTTCCGAATTGTTCGGAAACAACAATCCGACTTGTCGCTCGTCCAAAACGCGGCGCACAATCACAGCTTCTCGCGGGTCGGGCAAAAACATACAAGGACCTTTTTGCAATGCCACTTTTCCTGTTTTGCGATTCAAAAAATAACGTCCTTCTCCTTCAGGAATCGCAACGGCATGATAAATTTCTTGATTGCCATATTTGATAATCGCGTGTTCGGGGCGCGGGAAATAAATCATTTGGTCTTTGCCCGTAATGAAAATTTCTTCGCCGACTTTGTAACTTTGACCATTTTCATCGGTGTAAGGCGCGATAACTTTGATGTACAAACCCCGCAATTCATTCAATTCGATGGCTTTGAATTTGCGATTGCCCTGTTTGACGATGAAAATTTCGGTTGGTTCGGGAAAAACCACTGCGGGTCCTTTGACAAACCGCTTATTGCCATCTTCATCCAAAAGCATACAGTGTTCCAACCGTTCCAACGTAACAGCTTCTCGCACATATTCGCCATTTTCGTCACAAACGACTTCAACGCCCGTCGGTGGAATATAAAATGAAATATCTATTCCTTTGATAATCAAAGATTTACCTGTGACCAAATCTGGCATTTCAGGTTGGACGAGGGTTTCTTCTCCTTCGGCATTTTTGGTTTTAACGACGGCTTTTGTCCAATTTTTCTTAGCCTGTTGCTCGTCATAGACGCGCACGAGCAAATATTGATTGGAACGAAGTCGATGTCCCGGAATGACTTTCGACATCTGCCCTGGCCACAACGCAAAAGAAGCAGGTCCTGGAATATTCACTTTGCGCCCAATATTCAATTCACTTAGGCTGTTAGAAGTGCCGATACGCGGTTGTGCATTGTCGCGGGGCGGGTTTTTCATGACGATGTACCAACCTTCGGGCGCGATAGTGAAAGTTTGGATAGATTCGTCGAGAGAACATCTCGAAAATCGTTTCAATTTCTCATTGAAAGTCACAGGCTTGTCGGTATTGGCAAGGCTCGTTTTGTAAGGACCGACATAGACATTGATATTGCCTTTGGTTTGGTCTGAAATAAAAGCGAACTCATTGGGGGCAAGTACCAAATCTCGTTCGCGGTTCGTATCATTTTGCATGTGCATAAGGCATCGGAGGATTATAGAAATAAATTGGATTGGATAAAGTATAGTTCGTTTGTTTTTAAAACGAACTACAATTTATAAACGGAGAGGCATCGTAAAAAGTTCCCTAAAAGTGAATTATTTTTGTAAAAACGGATGGTTAAACCCAAATCATAAAAATACGTTTTCCTTGACTGATAATCCATTCATTTGCCCAATTTTTAATTTCGGCATGGTCGAAAATTAACAAATAACCTTCGGTCAGCTGTTGCGATTCTAAATAATCGGTTAATTGAATTAAGCCTTTTTCATGCAATTTTTGTCCGCGCCAAAGTTTCAATTCGGCAATATATTTATGTTCGTAATACGTAATGACGACATCTAACCGTTTTTCTTCGGAAATTTGCGGTTCTTTAAAATCGTAACCTGCGCCATTAATAATCGGTTTCAAAAACGCTAAAAACACTAATCGTCCATGTCTTTCCAGAAATTTGCGGTCTTTTCCGCTGTATTCGCGCTTCATAAACGATTGAAAACCCCTTAAAACGGCTTCCATATTTAAAGTTCGGTCCTCATTTCGATAGCCTGCACCCACATCCATAGTCATCGGTAATTGCGTCGAATGCATTTTATCAATCATATAATTGACAATCAATTCCGCATAAATGCGATTGTGAATCGCAATGCGCCCCTCTTTTGCGACGAATAAACCATACATAACGGCTAAATTGGTTATCGGGTTATGAATGTTGAATAATCGAATCTCGTTGTCAATCACGACTCGATACACTGCGTCATATAATTCAGGATAATTCTCCAAATTTTTGATTTGCGTCTCAAAATTGGTATTCGTCTCATTGAGCAGCCGTTTGACCGCCCATTCAAGGTCTTCCATCGTCCAAGAACGCTCTTTTTTGAGGGGTAAAATCTCTTCATCCATCATTTTACACAACCGACTGACTAAAAACGGATAGCCCGATGTATAATAAAATAATCCATAACTCATGGCAGCCACATCCATTAAAACGCTCTTTTCACGAACATAATCCTCCAGCATCGGTTGGATTTCATGCGGATACAGGTTCATATCCACTTTAAAATCGGCAGCAATGTTCCAAGGCGAATTATATTTTTGTTCGGAATCGGGGCGAATTTTCATTTTCAACGATTTGACATCATGCACGCCCGCCAATACCACCGAATGAAAAGTTGGAATTTCACTTCGTGTTAAGAATTTATTCCGCAACATTGCTAAAAATTTAATAAAAATTTCATTATTGCTACTCTGATCCACTTCATCAATTAAAAGCACGATTTTCTTCGGAGTCCCTTCGGTTAAATCGCTAATCCCTTCCCCCAAATCATCAAAATCTTGAACTTCCAAACTCATTTTTTTTAGTCCTTCTGCGAAGTTCGGGGCAGTGTGCCGCGCATATCTTGCCAGCAGGCGTGTAAATTTTCGGACAAAACCCGCTTCGGATTCAAAAGCATTGTTGCCGATTCCTTCAAAACTAACATTGAACGGAAGATACTCCCCAGTTTGACGCAAAGCATGGCTCAAACCATATAAAGTTGTAGTTTTCCCGTATTGACGTGGGCGGTTGATGATGAAATACTCGCCCTCTTGAACCAACTTCAAGGTAGCTGCCATTTTCTGAGAAACATCTGCCATATAATGACGGTCGGGAAAGCAATTTCCTGTTACATTAAATTTTTTTTCCATTGGATTTAGAGTTGGATTCAAAATAAGGGCAAATATAAGGTTTTCTTTCCAAAAGGCATGCGTATTCTATCTGGATTCAATTGATATAAATTTAGGGTATATTTCACCCTGAAACATACCCTAAAACTACTTTTTATTGAATTTTTATCTCATATCCATTCAATTTCACGCTGTTTTATTTGAGTATAAACTCATAAGTTGTATTGACATATCTATATTTTGCGCCCTTTTGGGAACTTACTTGCCCACAAGAGTTATATTGAATGGGTATAACAATCTTTGATTCCTCAAAAAAATCTTGAATTAGTTTTTCTCGACGATAAGCCCTAAGATACGCCAACGCTAAATTTTTCTGGTCAGAATTCCCACACATTAACGCACCTAATAACAAGGTGTCATTGGAATAACATTGAAATACAAGTTGCTTACCCGAATAATCTTCTACTTCGGGAATACAACTTTGTTTGTCTCTAAATGGTGTATTGTCTGCGGACCCAACACTGGTAATTTTTATCCTCACAATAGATTTCTGATGCTTTTGGTATGCTTTGGCAACCGCCATGATCATTTTTTCGACCCGTTGCTGTTCTACATATTCATTACCGATAGCGTAGCCTAATGGGAAATCAAGTTCACTCAGTACAGACATAACGCCCGAAGTGTCTGTGTCAATAGAATATCTATACGGATTATCATGAATTATAATATCTTTATTAATAAATTCCCTGCCATTCGGATTGCCTTCAATATTTTGATACAAAATATTCCTAATATCATTGATAATATATTTTCGGTCTCTTTCGGTCACGATTGGAATAGAATCCAGGTTCACTGCTGGACGTTTCGCATTCGGGTCCACTCGCTTTCTGCATTTCCATTTGCGTTCTGCTATTTCATTTAATTTTTGTTTGAAAATAGCGGTATATTGGGTTTTTTCAAGGAGGATGCCTTGCAAATAATATTTTTCAGCTTCCAATGTATCCTTACATTCGGTTAAGTTGTCTCCCAATTTTAAATAAATGGTTTGCATTTTGAGTACAGGCGCAATAGAAAGCCCATTATTGAGCCGATTGACTTGCGCATACGAATCCGCTATATCCAAGAAATCATTGGTACTCGTTGCATGATGCAACCTTTGAGCAATCATCTCAAGGGAGTCATTGTATAATTTTCTTCGTTTTTCTTTTAATTCCTTGATTTGTGCATAAGCTAAATATTTGAAATTGCCACAATTGGCACCATTCACACTGCTCATATGTCCCAAAAGTTCCAACACATCATCATTTCTCAACACATCCATATATAAACCACTTGCCCGTACCCAAGCAGCATTTCGTTGTAATTCATCTGCAATCGTAAGCATGGATTGGCAGGAATCAATTAATTTACAAGCTCTGTTCAACCCATATATGATTCCGTTTATATCGCAACGATGCTTTTTCCACAATTTGTTTTCCCTCATTTTATGCTCCTTAGACAATTTTAATTGTAATTCAGGCAATGCTTTTGTCACTCTAAGTTTAAAGAGCGCGTAGCAATGTTGAGCATCTTCTATATTTCTTGACCTTGTAAAAGCATTTTTACTGGCTCGTTTGTAATTATCCTTCGTATCATGCAAAGCGCGTAAGGCTTCTGCTAAGATAGCAAGTCGAGGATAATTTTCTTTAAATTGATTTAATTCTCTTTTTCGAGACAGGGTGTCCACGAAATAATTAAAATACGTTGCATCCGAATATTTTATATAATTTTTGAGTGCTTTCATGCAATTATCCGCAT
>JBDKKX010000469.1:0-4640 GCA_039795795.1 Bacteroidota bacterium
TACATTCAAAGAGTTAAGTAGATTGGATCACCTGGAAGAAGAAAATCGAATCCTCACAACCACTAACGAAGTGTTGGAAACGAATTTTTACGAAAAAAAAGCTGCTTTGGAAGAAAAAGAGCAACAAGTAAAAGAATTATCATCGGTACGGGCAACAGAGGAAGATCATGATGTAGAGGTTAAAAGGTTGAAAGAAACCGCCAAAAGTCTTGTATGGGACCGTGATCGTTACAAGAGTTTATGGGACAAAACATGGGATGAAAAAAATGCTTACAAAAAATTGTACGAAGAAGCAACAAAAAAAGCCCCCCAATAAGGGCGGCTCTACGCAAAGTTTTTACTAATAAGGCTGCAAATTACAAGGTTTGCAGCCACAAATTCAAGTTTTTAAATGGATTTTTTCAAGTCAAATCGAAAAAGTATTGGCGAACAAATCGCAGAAGCCAATGCACAAAATTTTTTCAGCGTGGCAGACCGCAACGAAAGTGTTCCTAAACATGCCATGTATTTGAGTCATTTTTTAAGCATTTCAGCATTTTTGGCGGGCATTTATTACCTCCCAGTAGGACTGCTATGGAAAATCGTTGGAGTGGTCGTGGGGACACTTTTTTTTGTGCGGTGGGAACAAGGTCGAAATCAATTTTTAATTGACTTCCACAAGGGCGAGGCAATTAAAAATGATAAAAACCCACACCCAAAAGTGTTAGAGCATGCAGAAGACCTAATCATCGCTTCACAAGCTGCAAAAATGTGGATTGTGATTTTTACGACTGGGGACTTATTCATTACAATGGGCATGTGGCTTTATACGACGTATGTAGAAGCGGTGGCGATGAACGCGGAAGCCGTGAGCAACAAGGGTAAAATAGCGACACAGCATTTGGCAACCGTAAAAGAGGCAATCAAAGGGGGATATGGGGCGAAAACGTTGGGGACAATTGGAGACGCGGCGGCAAAGGCAAGCAACGCAATAACCATTAATTACACCCCTATTGTTGTAACGATGCTAATCGTTGCATTAGCAATTATAGCCTTGCAAGCTTTTACTTATGCGTGTTCACAATGGTATGTAGGAAGTTGTTATGCGAATGAAAAAAAAAAATTTCAATCCAACAACCGCCAGCAACAACCCGCTCAACAACCGCCAATACCCCAACTTCCAACCCGAGAATTGCCAATCCGACGGGCGGGTTAGTACCCTCCCCTATCGTTGAGTCATCCGTTGTATCATCTGTATATACCGTATATACAGATGATACAACGGATGACTCAACGATAGGGGAGGTAATGGAAACAGTCATTGAAAGAGAGGATACAGAAGATACATCTGTATTTTCTGTAAATACAGATGTATCTTCTGTAAATACGGTAAATACAGAAGATACATCTGAAACAACATCCATTGTACCAATGCAAAATGTTAGCGAACTGATGACAATCCAAACGTCAGAAGGAACAAAAGATGTAACTGCATTTCGGAATTGGATTCGCAATACGCATGCAAGATGCAATGGAGATGAAGCAAATCAGTTATTGTCAGCTCGTAGAAATGAGTTAGAACAATATCTTTCTACCCTGCGTCCTGCGAAGGTCATCTTGCAATTTTGTAAAGATTATCCTGCGATTGTGGGACCTGAAAACAATCGAATCGCATTGCGCAAACTTCATATGCCTTTGACCCGTGTGCAAGGATCGGTAACAGAGTGGGGGGAATGGAACGCAGCATGATTAACTTGATAATTGATGTCTGGACAATGTTTATTTGTCCAGACATGTTTTTGGAAAAATTTTATTTAAAAAGTATTAAATTACCAAAAAGCCCATGCAAGACATGGGCTTTGTTTTATTAAAAATTAAATGTGTGATTATTCAAAATATCCCCCAAATTGGCGGAATGAAATCGTCCCGTTCATTCGGAATAGGGCGAAGAATTGTTGCGAAAATTGCGGCATTGAGAATGGTATTATCAAAGAGAATGGCAGTAAGGTTATCTTGATGACGGCGCATTTAGACCATGACCATTGGAATTGTGATATTCAGGTAGAACGGCTTCGATACTGGTGTCAAAAGTGCCACTTGAAATATGATAGAAATTCGCATCTATCCAAAAGAAAGTATGGCAAATTGTATGTGAAAAATAATTTAAAACTTGATTTTTAAAAACAAAAAAGCGTTTTTAGCTCGCTACTAAAAACGCTTTTCCTATTACAACAAAAAAGAGATGAATTATCTTATCAAAGAAGAACACTCGACGCAACCGAATAGTTCGGCGGAGACTGAAGTTATCGGTTCGGAAACGAACTTTCGGAAACGAATGCGTGAAATTGGTTTCGAGGGCGATGAAGCTCGTTTTTCAAAGCATCCTGACGAACCCTTTTCTAATGTGGTGAAATTGCCTCTATTTTGGGAAGATGATGCAGGGATTTGTATTCCCTATTTGGGTTTGGATGGAGAAATCATCGGTTATGATAGCAGTGAAGCCAAAAGTCGCATCAATTATCAACCGTATTTTCGGAGACGATTACATGCGCCGATAGACGACAAAAAATACGAACCCTGTTCCGTGGGATTGGGCGTTTTTCCGTATCTAACGCCAATCGTAGTGAATGCTTATCAGGAAACGACTCCAATTAAAACTTTGATTATAACGGAAGGAGAATTCAAGGCTTTTGCAGGTGCTAAAAAAGGATTGTACATTATAGCCATTCCAGGCATAAATATTTGGAAACCCAAAGATTGCAAGACGGCATTTGAATCTATCACCAATATTATCGCAGCTTGTCGTGTTCAAGATGTTCTTTTTTTGACCGATGCCGACACGTTAAAATGCAATTATGATGAATCCAATATTGAAAAAGATTTGGCGATCCGTGCGAATAGTTTCTACAATGCCGTGAAAATGTTTAAAGAACTTTTACGGGATTTAAATACCAATTTATATTTCAGCCATATCAAAACCGATTGCGAATGGAAAGGATTGGACGATTTACTAATAGGTAGTGGCTGTGATGCACCCAGTATTTGCGAAGATTTGCTCAAGCATTCGGGCGAACGCCGCTTTTTTGAAAGAATAGACATTACCACAATGTCTTATACCAAAATCAAAAATTATTTTAATGTTGCCAATGTAAAGCAATATTACGAATTCCACAAAGATACTTTGATGAATTCCAGTTTTGTTTTTGGGAGAAAAATGTACCGATTCAGCGAAGAAGTGCATAAATTAGTTACGATTCGATCTTTACAGCAAAGCGATGGGGAGGACATTTTTCATGTGGAAGAAGAAGATGAAGAAAATTCATTTTCGATAATGAAGTCCGTGTTAATGAGTCGGTTCGATTTCAGGTTTAATAAAGTGTCTTTAGATATGGAAATTTCTAAAAAAAATCAAAATAAATACCAAATCTTTGAACATGATGACCTTAGAAGTTGGTGTTTGCAAATGGGTTGTAAGGGCGTGAAAGAAAACTTGAACGCTTTTTTGGGAACGAGCCGATTCAGAGACGACTACAATCCTTTGGCGGAATATTTTGAAGGCTTGGCGGGTTGGGACGGTGAAACGGATCATATCGCACATCTCGCGTCTTTCGTGCTGATGACGCGCAAAGAACGCGCATGGTTTGATAAAATGTTTAAAAAACATTTGGTTCGTTGCGTTGCGTGCGCCTTTGGTTCCCATTTTAATAAACATTGTTTGATTTTAAAATCCAATCAACACGATGGTAAAACGAGCTTTATCCGTTTTTTGAGTCCATTCGGGGAGCAAACGTATTATAAAGAGAATCCCAATTTTGAACGCGATGAAGATGTTTTGGCAATTGTGCGCAATTTTATCATTAATTTGGACGATATGGACAAAATACCTGAGAAATTAGTGGCGAAGATTAAAGCAATCTTGAGTTACGATTATTATGAATATCGGTTGCCGTGGGGTTCCAAACCTGCCAAATTTAAGCGATATGCCAATTTCTTCGGCACAACCAATTTATCGGATTTGTTGACGGACCCGACAGGCAGCGTTCGATGGTTGATATTTAACATTAAAGGCATCTTACATGATGAAGGCGGACCGAAAGGTTATAATCGAAATGTGGATATTCATAAGGTTTGGGCGCAGGCTTACGCGCTATTTTTGGAAGGTTTTGAGTACAATATCACCAAAAAAGAAGCTCAAATCATCAATCAAATGAATGAACAATTTAGCTTGACTACGTTTGAAGAACAGAATTTAGCGACCTATATCCGCGTTCCGCAGGAGCAAGATGATGTTGAATTTTTAACCGCTTGGGAAATTTTTTTAAGATTTATACCGACACAGTTACAATCTAAAACTTCAGCCATTGCGATCGGCAAGGCGATGACCCGATTAAAATTTGAAAGGAAACCGATGCGGCGTAATGGAAAGATAGATTACGGCTATTGGGTGCATGTAATGAAAGAAAATGCCGTGATTTAAGCCCAAAAGGGTGACTTTTAACCGAAAGTCACCCTTTTTTTATGCGATTATCTGTCAACAACCTACAAAAATCTGTCAACAATCTGTCAACAAACGGGCATAATCTGTCAACAAATCAGACTTATCTGTCAACAAATCATCCGTCTGCAAAATGCGATTATCTGTCAACAAACGACAGAAATCT
>JBDKKX010000470.1:0-4635 GCA_039795795.1 Bacteroidota bacterium
AACGATGGCACTGACGCAGCTCCCCGCAGTCGAGCCTTTGCGTTGGGGTTTGCGGGGAGTTGCCGCGCAGTGCTTTGTTGTCCGCATATTTTTTTAAATATTATTATTTCCTAACGAACAAAACGCGCTCTCAAAAGGAACAGTATTCACTGCCAAATATCTCTTTTATTTCGTAAAAGCCTTCACATAAATGTAATCAATTTTATCCGAACCATTATTGAAAAAACTAATTTCATTGATTCCTTCCACTTGTTCCCATCGAATGACCATTGAGGGATTTTTAAAGGAGGCGTTTCGGGGTTCGATTCCCAGCAACGCAATTGCCTTTTCATCCAGTACATATTCAGAGACGTTATTGATTGTAATCCAATCCGCTTTACCGTTGATGTAAACGACATTATATTTGCCTGCTTGATATGCAATCTTATCACAGCCCTTGTCTTGGCAAGGAGTATTGCGAGGTTTTACTTTTTCGGATTGTTCCCCTTTGCCTAAGATTTGGGCAACATCCTTTTCGCTTTTTCCTACAAGAGATTGAATCGGAATGATTTTGCTAACACTTACCTCTTGATTCGGTTTACTTTTTGTTTCTTTCTGAGTTGATTTTGATGACCCAAAAAAGAATGAAAAAGCCCCATAAAGGATAAAAATAGTCAATAAAAGTCTTAAAAAAGGTGGCATGATTTATAAATTTAAAGATTGATAGAAATTATCTTAACTCACTTGCAAAAACTTTTATCCACATACACTTTGCTCCCTTTGGAGTTAATGTAGTAACAGCCCCCTTTTTTGCCTAATAGATACGTTCGCGTCTCCGTATCGGTTAATTCTTTTTTCTTAATGACCACATTTGTTTTTTTCTCAATGACAATGACCTTTTGTTGCACTTCCACATATTTTTTAAGCACTAAGCTCCCACAACGCTTCTTGTCAATGTAAACCTTCTTCCCAGTAGAATTCAAATAATAGCAACCTCCTTTTTCGCCTTGATAGAAAATCGTATCAAGAGTGGATACTGTCTTCGTTTGAAAATGGTTTCCGACCCGATTGAGAAGGATTGGAGTCATTTTTACAACTTTAAAACAATCCTTTTTCTTTTCAAACCGAATTTCATACGCGGCTTTCTTCACCACACTATCCAAAATTCTACAGGCATAAATGCTGGTATCCTTTCGATTTTGAATTCCATAGGCTTGGTTCGCTTCTTCGGGGATGATCTCCAGATTCGGCTTTTGGTAATTGCCCAATAAGGTATCGTAACGAATCCGAATGGACACCGTATCAAATGTCAGTTGAGTGAGCCAATTGAATTCCTTCGTGTTGACCGCCTTTGAAAAGGCATCAAACGCTTCTTTGGAACTTGAATCACATTTTACAGGTTCTTCTTTTTTAGAAGAATTGCAAGCAAAAAACAAAAACAGAATAATTACAGTAGCTCCTTTTTTCATGCGTTTCTATAGATTCGTCTTTTAAAAATTCAGTTCGCAGGATGTACTTTTTGCAGAACCTATTTGCCCTCAAGTCCTTTCGCGTGTGTCCATTTTGTACTATTTCTGCCTTCAAATCCATTCGTACCAATCCAACTTTTCCACTACGAAAATCCACAATGCTACCACAACTCCTTAATTATAAGCCTGTTCATACTTATTTATATATAAAAAATTGCGGACAACGATGGCACTGACGCAGCTCCCCGCAGTCGAGCCTTTGCGTTGGGGTTTGTGGGGAGTTGCCGCGCAGTGCTTTGTTTGCAACCGTTTTTTCAAATATTTATTATTTCTTTGATTGAAAATAGACACTATTTTTGAAATAGAAATAAACAACTAATTTGGTATCAATCTGTACAGCAAATTACTTATATGCTGCATTGACTAATACCAAATTATAGTGTGTTAGTCTAATACTCTATAATTTGATGTTCATCAGTTGTTTCTATATTTCTGACTAATAAATCAAACCATTTGTAAGCTTCTTCATCTGAATCCTCTTCTAATGGAAGATTTGCTTCATTATGAATAAGAGCTAAAGGAACACCTACTGGCATACTTCTTTCACTAATCAGCTGTTTTATACGATCCCAATGTTCGGAATAATTAGGTTGCATTAGCAGATCTTTCGCCAAAGTTATGCATGTTTTATACCGATAATACCCAAAACATTCCTGTAATAGGTTCCTTAAAATTTTTTCACTTTTGTTTTTTTTGTGGTGCATAAAATTAATTTTTTTAATAAACGGGATAAGCTGTAAGTAGAAAAAAACCACGTGGGTGATTTGGATCTGCTTTAAAAACAGCTTTCACTCTTGTACTACTTACTTGTACACTGGTAGGAGCACTTAGAGTTGCTGAATTTCTAAACCCTTCACCTATCGGCCTTCCTAAATCCAATTCCCATGATTCATTATTCCCGTTTGTTCTAAAATGGGTTTCAATATCTCCAAGATAGGCTGTATATACTGCGTTTACGGCATCTTCATGAATTTGTTGACTCATAAATTTTAAAGCGGAACGAGATTGCCCAAGTGAAGAGTGTGTCCCTAAAACACGCTCCTCCATATCTACCATACTTAAGTGTGACCCGTGACGTGCTATTGAGTGTCCGCCTGCGGCTTCTTCAGATGAAATGTCAAGGGTACCTAATCGTATTTTTTTGCCCGACACTGCTGCTCCTGTCCCCTTTGGGACATTCAGCATTATAGAAGATTTGCCTGATTGGAAAATTTTGCATACGCCTAATCCTTCAATGCGCCCATTCTCAAAAATATTTACTTTGCCCTCCCACGCAACGATTTTGTGAAGTGGCTTTGCCGCTTTTACATCAAGATTCGTCAAAGATGTGGAAAGCATTTCGGCAGAGGATAAATTGCTACAGGACAGTAAAACAATTGTCTTACCATTATAAGCAGGTGTTTCAGCTATCCATTTTGCTAAAGAACGGTGTGTAATGGTTTTCCAAATGTTGTCTTCAATAATTTTAAAAACATTTTTATCTCCATGGATTGCCACATAAGCTAAAGTATCTTTAGCATTTTTAGGGATTAAATTTAATGCGGCTTGTACGAAAGCCGCTTCCTTGCTTGCCAAGCCAAGAGCACGACGCGGCATTTCAATAGTATCTGCCTTTTCTTCAGCGGATATGGTTTGAGCAGATAGATAAAATGAGAAAGCTAAACAACAACAAAGGCATATTAACCTAAGTGACAAACGAAATGTTTTAAAATTTAAAAAAAAGTTCATAAAAAAGGTATTATTATAAAAAAATGAATATAAATTACAATTTTATATTTTTTCCTGAAAGGTACTTTTACTATGATAAACTTTTGCAGGACAATCGTCTTCAAATTCTTTCCGATGTGAGAATTTTTACAAAATTCCTGCTCGAAAAACCTTTCGTACAAATCCAGCCTTTCCACCTCTAAAATCTCAAAATCGTTATAATTCTTTGGCGAAAAGTGAGTTCAATATTATGTATATGTAAAAAATGGTTGCAAACGGTGGCACTGACGCAGCTCCCCGCAGTCGAGCCTTTGCGTGGGTTTTGCGGGGAGTTGCCGCGCAGTGCTTTGTTCGCAACAGTATTTTTTAATATTATTGTCTCTCCAATTCAAAACAGACCATTTCTCAAATGCTCACGATGATTTTTTCAAAAACCCAATCAATGAACATTCATACCCTCCACGAACGCGTTGAGTAAAATTGCTACTTGCTCAAGTACTCGCGATCAAGCGAATGCCAACATCACAACTCATTTTGTTTGGGATAGGATGTTTCCACTAAATCGTGCAAATTAGGATTCATTTTAAAAATAACTGTTTTCTTTTCGTTGGGCACTCGTTCAAATTTTACCCAAAAATCTTCTTGACTTTTACAAAAATATAACTCATAATCGCTCATTATTTGCTGGTATTCCTTGTATGCTACTGTAGTTGTGACATGGTTCCAACCTAATGAAGCTAATGTTCTTGCAATCATTCCAATAATAGCCATACTGAATTAGTTTTATAATGGAATATTTCTTTCCCAGTGTCCCATCCATGTCTCCCCATTTTCAAAAGTAATAAGTCCTTCATACCAAAAAAAACCATCTCGAAAATAGCTTGCACAAAATATGACTCCGTGGATTGATTTATAAGTAATTTCACCATAACCTTCGGGTCTGCCTGAGCCATTCTTAATCGTTCCATAATACCATAAATTAGTATTGTATTTTACACAAAATTTTGTACCGTCATAAAAACTTGGTGTTTCTTTAAATTGGCTCCTACCATCTCCAAAATGGCTATCCAAAATAATCCTTTGAATCAATTCTATTCTTTCGTACCTTTCTTTATTATGAACCCATTCAGATGTTTGAATCATCGGTTCAGAATTTTTTTTATAGGGTGGTGGATCGCAAATGTCATCCTTTGTTGCAATATAAATATATTTCATAATATTGTCGAAAATCATAATTTTAATAGTTTATGGTACTTAATACCGTTTTATCGTTTTTTAGCTTTTCAAAATATCTAATTAGTTTATTTGAGGGGTGGTCATAACCCTATTTTGATTCAAAATCAATGATTTACATATTAATAAAAAATTATCTAAAAATTTGCAAAAAACTATCGGTATTTTGCAGGGGTTGCCCATTTTT
>JBDKKX010000471.1:0-4625 GCA_039795795.1 Bacteroidota bacterium
CGCATGTGGATAATAAAAATTTTATCCTGCATTACGGCGATTTATCGGATTCGACCAATTTAATTCGGATTATTCAAGAAGTGCAACCCGATGAAATTTATAATTTGGGTGCGATGTCGCATGTGCGCGTGTCGTTTGAAGTGCCTGAATATGTTGCGGATACGGATGGAATCGGTACTTTAAGACTTTTAGAAGCGATTCGTATTTTGGGTTTGACCCAAAAAACGAAAATATATCAGGCTTCTACTTCCGAATTATTTGGTCTTGTTCAGGAAACGCCGCAAAAAGAGACAACTCCTTTTTATCCGCGTTCGCCTTATGGGGTTGCAAAACTGTATGCTTATTGGATTACGGTGAATTATCGGGAAGCATATAATATGTTTGCATGTAACGGGGTCCTTTTTAATCACGAAACAATTTGTTTTAATATGCCAATGATTTACAAACAAAATGTAAATGGTTTTATAAATATTAAACCAATTGCTGAAATTGTAAAACATCATACTAATAAAAACAAAGTTTCTATTGATACCTCGAAATTAGAGTATCAAGAAACAATGGTGAGTGAAAATTTATATGTTTGGGATGCAAAAGGATGGACAAAGGTACTTTATGCTTCTGCTTATCCTCATCAAAAAGACATAGACAATAAACAACCTCGTTTTTTAATTGCCAAGAATGCCGCATATATGGCAACAGGTAGTCATGTGTGCATTATGAATGATGGTTCAGAAAAAGAATTTAAAGATATTGAAATTGGGGATAAAGTAAATTTGATTGATTATCCAACAGTTGCAACTGAAAATTTTGGTATTTTAGAAGAAGAAGCAAAATTATTAGGATTTATTGTTGGAGATGGTTCTGTAAAAGAAGGTAGGCAACTGCAATTAACATCAAAAAACAAAGAAGCATTAGAACCATTTGTAAAAATTTGGGAATCACTTCATCCAGAAAATAAAAGTTCTTATTGGCAAACAAAATCTGGTTTTAATTCGGAACAGATGATTTGGCAAGTGCGTTTGACAAATGCTGCATCTTTTTTAAAAAAATATTGCTTTTATGATGAAAATCATAAAAAATGTGTGCCTTTTCAAATTTTGAATTCAGACAAAGCAATTCAATTAGCGTTCTTGAAGGGCTATAATGATGCAGATGGATTAAAAGCAAATTCTTGTAAATACGAATTTAAAAATTTTAAGACGAATTCTGCCACATTAGCTGCTGGATTGATATTTTTATTGAAGCAAACAACGAATCAAGATTATAATATTAATATTGAGACAACAGATAAATGGGGTGTTGATTCTATTTATTACTCGATTAATGTTCTAAGTGATTCTGAATTAGCGCAAAATCATCGAAACTCAATTGAGAAGAAAGAAAAAGTGTTAGAACTGGTTGAAGAAGGCATTTCTCAAAGAGGTATTGAAAGAGAAACAGGTATTAGTAGAACTTTTATTAGAAAAGTGCAACATGGATATGACGTTCCAGAGCATCATCCTCGTTTAAAACCAAATGATGAGGTGAAAAAAATCATTGAAATGCCAAATTACGAAGGTTGGTTTTATGATTTGACGACGGAAAGTGGTACTTTTCATTGCGGAATTGGTCAAGGACACGTTCATAATAGTCCTTTGCGCGGTGAAACTTTTGTAACCAGAAAGATTACACGCGGCGTTGCAAAGATAGCTTTAGGCATGCAAGATAAACTTTTCATGGGGAATTTGAATTCAAAACGAGATTGGGGGCATGCAAAAGATTTTGTGGAAGGGATGTGGATGATGTTGCAACAAGAAAAACCAGAAGATTTTATTCTTGCCACAGGGGTCACGACGGAAATTCGGGAATTTATCCGCATGGCTTTTGCGGAAGTGGGGATTGAATTGAAATTCAAAGGACACGGGGTGGATGAGGTTGCGACGGTTAAAAAATGTCATCATCCAGATTATCAATTGCCAATAGGCAAAGAGGTGGTTGCGATTGACCCGCGTTATTTCCGCCCGACAGAAGTAGATTTATTATTGGGCGACCCGACAAAAGCCAAAACTAAATTGGGTTGGAAGCCGAAATATGATGTTAAAATGTTGTGTGCAGAAATGGTTGCTGCGGATGTGGAACTGTTTAAAAGGGAAAAATTGTTAAAAGACGCAGGTTTTGAGGTTAAAAATCAATACGAATAGTTTGAAATAGGCAACAGAAAGGATACAAGATGAAAAATTTTGTGTCCTTTTTTGTTTTTAGCGAAAAAAAGCTACATTTGCGTTTCAAATCTAAATCCTTTAACAATGAAAAAATCGTTTAAATATTGGAAAAGAGAAATGCTATACCAAGAAATTGGTTTATCCTTGCAACCGAATATGCCTTTTTTAGAAGATTGGCTGTCGGGTACAGCGTTGATTGAATCGGATGAATTGGCCTTTTTAGAGAAATTGCGTCAAAAAGCGCATAAATATATAGATAGTTGGAATGAAGCAGAGTTGCAAACTAAATTTATCAGCAAAATTGTGGATTGGGTCAATTTTGACTTGCCAGAATATCGTTGTAATTCTTTTGAGGAAAGATATGTGTCCGCAACCGTGCAACACTTGACTTTATATGGTTTTGCGGATTGGATGGTGTCGGAAGGGGAAACAGAACCGACGCACCCTTATTTTTTTATGCACGAATATAAGCCAGAAGGAGAAAAACAGATTGATGGAAGAGGTCAATTATTGGCATTGATGTTGGCGACTCAAGCTTTAAATAAGGACAATTATCCGATTTATGGTTGTTTTATACATGGGCGCATGTGGTTTTTTGTGGTGTTGAATGGTTTGAATTATGAGATTAGTCGGGCTTATATTTCAACGCAAATCAATGATTTACAAGAAATTATGAAAATTTTAAAAAAACAAAAGGAAATGATTATTGAAAGGATTAAAAAATAATGAATAAATCGGATAAAATTTATATCGCAGGACATCGCGGCATGGTGGGTTCTGCCATTTTGCGCCGTTTGTATGCGGAGGGTTATACGAATTTGGTTTTTCGCAAATCGGCTGAATTGGATTTGCGGAATCAAGCAGATGTGCTGCATTTTTTTCGCAAAGAACGACCTGATGTTGTTTTTTTGGCGGCAGCGAAAGTCGGTGGCATTGTCGCAAATAATTTATACAGAGCAGATTTTATATACGAAAACTTAATGATTCAAACAAATGTCATTCACGCGGCGCATGTTTGTCGGGCGCGGAAATTGATGTTTTTGGGGTCGTCGTGTATTTATCCAAAATTGGCTCCGCAGCCGATGAAGGAAGAATATTTGCTCACGGGTTTGTTGGAAACGACGAATGAACCGTATGCAATTGCCAAAATTGCGGGGATTAAGATGTGCGATGCGTATCGGGCGCAATATGGTAGTAATTTTATATCGGTGATGCCGACGAATTTATACGGACCGAATGATAATTATGATTTGCAAAATTCGCATGTTTTGCCTGCGTTGATTCGCAAATTCATCACGGCTAAGAAAACGAATGCGCCAAATGTTACGCTTTGGGGGACTGGTACGCCAAAACGAGAGTTTTTACATGCAGATGATTTGGCGGATGCTTGTTTATTTTTGATGCAACATTATAATCAAGAAGGATTAGTGAATATTGGGGTAGGGGAGGACGTTTCGATTTTGGAATTGGCTCAATTGGTGCAACAAATCGTTGGTTTTCAAGGAGATATAGTTTTGGATAAATCCAAACCTGATGGTACGCCGCGCAAATTAATGGATGTTTCTAAACTGCATTCTATGGGTTGGAAAGCCAAAATGGGTTTGAAAGAAGGCATTACGCAAATTGTGGCAGAAGTCGAACATTTGTTTTAATAAAAAAAAATTGTCATTCCGTAGGAAGCGCGTTCATTGTGACAAATGGACGCGCTTTTCTTTTAATCCATTAATCGAGTTTCTAAAATCCAACGGAATTTGCGCAAAATGGAGATTATATCGAATAAATCTGCTTTATCTGTTACGTCGTAAGCCTTTGAAATACAATAAGTGCGTCCTTCCATCGTCACAAAACGCCAATTTGCTCCAATAATATCAATGCCGTAAATGGGTTTACCATTTTTATTTTTGGCTTGCGCGATTAAAAAGGCTTCTAAAAGTTGCGCCATGGAGTCGCCTGATGGATTTTTATACGGGCTATATTTTTGAAAATGAAAATAAGGGGTTTTTATAAAATCAAGAATCCCTTTGGATAGCATCAAATCAGAATTGACATTTAACCGAACATCATCAACGACCGCAGAAATATTCCTATCGAAATAACTCATTACAATTTCATCATCTATCAATTGACCCAGTTCTAAAACAGGTCTTATGAACTTTATTTTTAAATCTGCTTCATTCCAACCTCGGATTTGTTCTCCAACTTTCGAGAAAAGTTTGTCAAAAAAATATTGTTCGCCCACATTCAAAACGGGTGTTGTAACATCCAACCATTCTTGCATTAAAGGCGTGTAAGTTCTGGTAATACAGGTTAACTTAAACGATTCTATCAATTCACCTTCTCGCCATGCTTTGATATCGCGTTCTTCTTTTATATCTATTGCTTTTTTTACTTTTTTTGCCATTTTAAATGTATTAAATAAGTGCA
>JBDKKX010000472.1:0-4590 GCA_039795795.1 Bacteroidota bacterium
ATTTTTTTAGAATTTATGCTGAATTTTCAGCATAAATTCCAAAAAAATCCGCGTAAATCCGTCCAATCCGCGTCCTCCGCGTTCCCATTCGTATCAAAAGTAACCTAAAAATGAAACATCCCAAAAAATCCGTGTAAATCAGTAAAATCCGCGTCATCCGCGTTCCCATTCGCTCTCCATCTTTTTTTGTCACGTACTAAGATTACCAATTGTATCTTTATCATATTAATCAAATAAATCATCCATAGCAACTTCATTTTGTACCAACGCATGAGCATATTTATTTTTTTCCACGCCATAAGTCGTAATCATCGTCAAAAATACCGCCTTTTTGGTCTGAGTTGCCGCTTTAAAAGTAGCTATTTTTGACCTCAGTTTTTCAGAATACTCCTTCGTTATCGAAAAAGCGTCCAATGAAAATTTACATTCACAAACATTAATCACTTGGTCTCGCCTATCAATCAACAAATCAATTTGAGCAGCTTTGTCGTTCGCACTGCCTTTCCAAGCGTGATGATTCGATTGAATGCCGCTAATCCCCAACGCTTTTTTAATTTGAGACACATGATTGATACAAATTTGCTCAAAAGTAAAGCCTTGCCATGCTCTTTGCACTGGATTATCCATTAGATTAATCCAACTATTTTCGCCTTGATATTTGCCTTCTTTGATAAATTTAAAATAAAATGCTGTATAAAAGTCTGCTAATCTGAATATTATATTTTTTTGTTTGCCATCAAGCGATTGATAAGCACTAATAAAACCACTTTCTTCTAAATCTGCGAGAATTTTGGTCAGTGTTCCACCCGATGAAATGCCTGCTTGTTTGGTAATTTCATTGCGTTGCAAACCTTCAGTTTTGGAGGCAAGGGCTTCCACTACTTTTTCATACGCCTCATATTTTCGGAAAAGCGAACGGTATAAATTAGAAAATTCATTTTTTAATAACCCTGATTTATCAAAAAACAACTGTTGAATATTCTGAATCGCACTCAAATGCGGTTGAATCGCATCTAAATAATAAGGAATACCACCCATCGTCATGTACAATTGCAGGATTTGATAACGGTCTAACACACAATGTTTTGCCTCTAACATCGCTTCGGTTTCTTGCAAATTAAAAGGTTCAATTTTCATTTTTTGAGTAATCCGATTATGAAGCCCGCCGTCATTGTTGATTAAAACATTGAGCATCCAAGAAGCAGCCGAACCGCAAACAATTAATAAAATGTCTTTTCGATTGGTTGCCCAACTATTCCAAAAATGTTCCAATCCCATCATGAAATCGGATGCAGGGGTATCAAACCAAGGCAATTCATCAAAAAATATCACTTTTTTGTTTAAATTTGGGCTATTTTCTACCTGTTCTATCAACCGTTGAAAAGCAATTAACCAATTACTGGACGGTGAATCATACTTTAATGAAGATTGTTTGTGCAAAGCAGTGTCAAAATTAAACAATTGTTGAGTGGTATCGGCATTCGCCAAACCTGAAATTTGAAAATCGAATTTATAATCGAAAAATTCTCTTATCAGAAAAGTCTTGCCGACGCGTCTTCTGCCGTAAACGGTAAGAAATTCTGATTTTTTACTTTGAAGTATAACATTTAATTGTTGTATCTCCTTTTTTCTGCCAATAATAGCGGTTTCTGAATTCATAATCAGCCTATTTTAGTATGAAAATATTGTTTTTGGCTGCTAAAACGAATTTTTGCAGCCAAAAGTGCATCAAAAATACAAGTTTTGGCTGCAAAAAATAATTTTAGCAGCCAAAACTGCGAAAAAAATATTCATTTTGGCTGATTGCATTTTTAGTACATTTTATTTTAATCGTTAAAATAATTGAACAAACTTCACGTTGTTTAAAGATTCAGTCATATCAAAACGTTACATCTTATGTATAAAACATTAATTACCATTATTTTATGTCTCTTTTTTGGGCGCAATGCTTTTGCGCAAACAGGCTATAAAACATGGTCTCCAAATGGGTTAGCTTGGACAGATTTCACGGCTCAACCCGACTTGACTCAAGCTCGGGTGTCATCGTTTGCGTACCTTATCGGCTACCAGCCGCAACAAATGGTTGTACAGGACACAGCGATTGTATATAATAAAGTTTATGGCGTGATGAATCAATGGGAGAGTTGGGTCAAAACCGAAGCCAAAAACAATGAAATGTTGATTTATAATCAACTCATTTTTGATTTAGTAGAAGTTTCGGTGCGCAAAATCCAATTGGAAATGAATCGGGAGCGTTATTTCGATTTGAGCGAAATCCCTGCACCACAACGAGCTATCCCCTCTTCTATGGCAAAACACGTTTTTGAAATAAATGTCGCAAAAGCCAAACAACGGATTCAAACCTTCGAGCAAGAAACCCAATCTGGGACAAATGCAACGGCTGTCGCGCTTTGGGCGAAACAAATTCAAGAGGAATTGAATGCTCAACCTATTGTATTGGCTCCCAAGGATTTAAAAAGTAAAAATAATAGATTTGGGTTGTTTGTGGGCGGCGGTGCTGGCACGATGCAAGGGAATTTGAATACTTATTTCCCTAATTGGATGCCGACATTGTCGTTGGGTATTGATTTAGGGTTTGGACGCTACCAATTTACTTTTGAAGTGGCTGGCAATGCAAGTGATAATTATTTAATGCAGCCACTTACTTATAACAATATATTATATCCCAAAGATTTGAATTTGAACTTTATTTGGACGCAAATCACGGCGGGCTACGCTCTTTTTGACCGAAGCCATTGGCGAATTGCGCCGTATGCAGGGCTTGGAGTGGTTTCCATTTCAGAAACTGAAACTATATCGAACAAAAAAATAAGTATTAAAGACACTTATGGCATAATCGGCGGATTAAGCTCGGATTATAAATTTCGTAAAAAAATAATATTAAGCGAAATGCGCCATGGCACCTTGTTTGAACAATCGGTTAAATTGCGTTTGGGCTTAACGACAGTTGTATTTTCTCGAGAGGCATCGCATGAATTATATGGTGCGAGTATGATTGGCTCGCTTTCGTATTGCATCTCCTTGTCAGGTGTAAAATAATGAGCTTAGGTGCGCGGAATTGGGATTAAATGGGATTTTTTTTGGGATTAAATGGGATTGATTTTTAAGATTTTTAGGATTTGCAGTATTTTATTGAGTAAATGGGGCTGTTTCATTTTTAGGTTACACTTTTACTGCAAAATGAAACAGCTTTATTTGTTCCATAAAATCCTGCAAATCCTAAAAATCAATCCCATTTAATCCTAGAAAAATCCCATTTAATCCCAATTCCAGCGCACCACACAACTTAGATGAATTATTTCAATGATTTCGTAATATCATCTACTTTCATTTGTCCAGTTGGGACGTTGATGCGCCATTTTTGCAATTTTTCATCGGTTTTGAAGCCGATGCCGTGAATAATTTGCCCTTTTTGACGAATTGTAACGGGTTTTTCTGTCGAAATGATATTCGTTCGCTCATCCCAAACTAATTCCGAAGTTTCCAAACGACCTTCCAACGTACTTTCCCAAACCACACTGTCGCGAATCACCGTCAACCCTTTTTGTTCTGCTCGAATCGCATATTTTCCAACTAAAACACTTTGTTGTTGTTCTTCCAAATCGTAAAAAAACGCTTTTACACCATTTGTAAATTCCTGTTTAGGATTGCCTTTATCCGTAAAATATTGCAATGTTGGTGCAGTCACCCGCGCCTTAACCCGCGCAGAATCGCTGTAAATAATCTCAACATCGTTGCCCGTTTCGATGCGAACGCGCTCTTTAGCAATGGTTTCATCTTCAATAGCCGTTTTACTACTGCATGATAAAATATTGATTGCCAATATTATAAAAAATATTTTTTTTAACATGTATTTTTAATTTACCAATTTTTCCAAGAGGCTGGATTATCGGGTTCCGCCTCATTTTTTTTTAAAATCTTTAAAAACTGAGTTCGTTTAATGGGCGTTGCGCCCATCGAAGTCAAATGTTGCGTTTGTTGTTGGCAATCAATCAGCCAATAACCCAATTCTGTCAACTTTTGAACTAACGTGATAAACCCGACTTTCGATGCGTTACTGACCTCCGTAAACATCGATTCGCCAAAAAAAACCTTCCCAATCGAAATCCCGTACAAACCACCCACCAAATCTTCTCCTTGCCAAACTTCCACGGAATGCGCATAGCCCAATTCGTGCAATTGCGAATAGGCTTGCACAATCTTTTCCGAAATCCAAGAATCACCGCCTTGTCCTTTGCGCGTACTTTTTTGGCAAGCGCGAACGACTCGTTCAAAATGATTATCAAAGGTAACTTTAAATTTTTGTTGATTAAAGTATGGACGCATACTTTTTGCAATATATAAATCGTTGGGAAACAAGACTAAACGAGGGTCAAGCGACCACCATAAAATCGGTTCATTTTCGTTGAACCAAGGAAATAAGCCGATGCGGTACGCCAATAACAAGCGTTTTGGGGAAAGGTCGCCGCCAATGGCTACGATGCCATCCGCATTGGCAAAATTTGGATTGGGGAATTCGATACGGTCGGGGTGTAACCAAAAAACAGGCATAAGTTCATTTTTTTTGAA
>JBDKKX010000473.1:0-4588 GCA_039795795.1 Bacteroidota bacterium
GATTGAGTTTTTTATGATTTTTAAGATTGAAATCCAAAAAATCATAAAAAATCAATCCCATTTAATCCCAAAAAAATCCTATTTAATCCTAATTCAAAGGTGTACCTTATTTCGTAATCATCAACGGCGAAACCAAATCGCGTACACCGTCCACATGCACCCGAACCCAATGTTGTCCAGTTGCCAAATTGCCATCCAATTCCAAACGATACGGCGCGTCCGTAATTTTGTCAATGACCTGGCTCACAACAACCCGTCCAAATGCATCATAAACTTCTACGCGACCCGCTTGATTCGCACGACTTTTCAAATCCAATTCCACGTAATTCCGCGCAGGATTTGGATACACTTTCCAATTACTGTCGTCAAAAGCCACTTTAACGATTTCACTATAACGCGTTCCATTTTTACCCACCAATTTAATCCGATAATAATTCTCACCCGAAGTCGTTTTTTCATCCGTGAACGAGAAAGAACGCGTTTCACCCGCTTTCATATCCGCCCGAACATGGTCTAAGGCACCAAATTCACCCGATGCCAACAACTTTTCAACCACAAAATAATCTGCGGTTTGCGAAGCAGCATTATTTACCCAATTCAATTGCGCCTTGTTGCCTTCTTTAGCACCCTCAAAAGAGAAAATATCCCGAATCGCAGCAGCAGCCACAGGCTCTTCCACCGCCGTCGCACACGGTTTAGAAGACAATACATCCGAGGTAATGACCGAAATCGCAGGTTTCGTAGGAGTCTGCCAATAGATTTTGAACATATCTACGCCCGTAATACCAACATGCAATACTTCTAAATAATACGATTTACCCGCCGTTAAAGTAATTGTCGCCGATTTTTGACCTGGATATTTCGTAAACTGAGTTGTCGTCGTGTATCCTGTAAAACCTGCAATTTTGCGTTTTGTCGCAGGATTGTTATCCGTACTCAACCATAATTCGGTATCATCATCGCCTGTTATCGTAAACGTGTATGCACCCGTCGTTTTAGGCACTAAATAACCATGAACCCGTTCTCCATAATTGTTACCCAAGTCTCCCCGTTGAAAACCCGAAATATTAGACATCACTTCCGTCCGAGTGGGTTTGCTCGGATAACGCGGGTCTGTCGTCAAATCTGTCAAATTAAATTTCTTCATCGTCAAACGCAAAAAGACATCACTTGTCGTTTTGCCATCCACGATACAAGGCGGTGGCGGGCAATTCACCGTACAAACCCCTCCAAAATTACCCGTAATCACTAACGCACCTTTATAAGGATACGCATTCACCGTCAAACCCGTCGCAGTTACTTTAATATCCGTCGCAGGAATCACTGCACCTGCTTGTGTTACCGTCAAAGCACCTGTGTAAGTAATGCCTGTCAAACCCACATTGATGGTAACAGGCGATTTCAAAATTGCCGTATTCACGGTTTGACCCGCAACAGGTGTAAAATTAACCGTTACCGTTTTCGCTGCTGCATTGTAAACTGGAGCAGGCGTATAAGCACCGCGCTGCATCCGATACGTAATTACTTCACCCAATGTACTCGCCCAAAGTTCACCTGAATTCATTTTATCCTTCACTAAATTCAAGTGCGAACGATAATTCGCCGTCGTAACCATACCCCAAGAATCATCTTGAACGCCATGCAATTCTTGTATGGCATAACCGCCTGCTGCTATGGCAGCTTGCATGCCCACATTCAATTGCGCCAAGGTGAACCCAGGCTCATACACGAAATAATTTAAGTGAAAATAATCGGAAAATGTAGCTGCATTTGTTGCTGCTTGCGAGCCTGCACGCGCTCCAAGATAACCAATATTCTTCAAATAGGCGTGAATCGACTCATTTGACACATCATAAGGATGGATGAAAAAACGAGGGCGACTGCCTGTATTCGTCTCAATCAAAGTCGTACTCAATCCCAATTCCGTTGCAAAATCCGTGTAAGTCGGTGTACACCAAGAACTAATATCTGGGTCAGCACTAACCGCGCAAAGGTGACTATGCGAGTGGTTGATAACCTCGTGTCCATGCGTAATCATACGCTTTCCCGCAGTCCAACCTGCGGCATCTACTACGGAAGTAATTGCGCCAAAATCGATTTTCACGCCTCGATTATAGGCAATCGTGTCTGCAAAATTTTGAATCCCAGGAGTCGTTACGTCGCCATAATCATCATGGATGATGGTGTAAGCAGCTTTTTTGTTATCTTTCCAAGTGGCAAACGAAGCAGTTGGTGTTTGCGCCAAAAGGGATAAAGGTGCTGAAAATAATGATGCCAATAAGTAGGCGTACTTTTGTTTACTCATGTAATAATAAGTTTTAATAAAAAATTAAATTTCAATTAAAAATGAATCTATATTGCTCAGTTAATAGGTTAATGTTTTTCATTTTTTGAGCTTTATAATCGGTTCCAATTTTTTAATTGTCCTTTGTTTTCAATTAAAAAATATTACAGGGCTCCAGCCGAACCTGTTACAATTCGGGGGCACTTCAAGCGTAAGGTGCAATTTAAATGGGGGCTTTGTACAGTTGAGATACGATTGGAACGCGGAGGACACGGATGCTTGCGGATTTGCACGGATTTTATTAGATTGACTTGGGTTTTAACGCAAGAATACCTTAAAATCCGCGCAAATCCGTAAACATCCGCATCATCCGTGATCCAATCGTATCGTAATTTTTTTTATCCTGTACTAAGCACTTCGGTATGTAAGCAACGACATTATCGGGGTCAGAAGCGAATTGCTGCTGCCCTTTTTTACAAATCTCATAGTGGTATTTTATGCTTTCCACTTACATAGGGCAAAAGTTGCCATTCTATCTAAGTGGAATTCTTATAACTCGTGTAACAGTGAAATAAAGTCCCTTTTTAAGGCACCAAATGCAATAAAAGTATTTTTATCAATTCTCTCAGTATGGGTACGTTAAAAACTTATTGTTTTCATTCATAGTAATTGCTCTAATGCTCGGCAAAAGTAGAGGAATATCTCTAAATTACAAAAGTTTTGAGCGTTATTCTCTAAAATTACAAGATTTTGGGTAATAAGTTGCCCAGTCGAAATCAATATGTGTTGCGATAAAAAAATATTTTTTTTACGAATAACCTTAAAATTGTTTTATTTAAATTAAATTTGCATAGCTTTTACAAAAAAACCTCTTTGTCTGGTTCAGACAAAGAGGCATTTGAAAAAGATAAATGTATGTTCTATTTATAATAAAACCTTGTTGCAGAGCGTTTTGAGCATCAAAACGCTCTTTTTTGTCTTATTGAACCACTAATTTTTGCATTTTGCCGTCCAATTTCACAAAATACATGCCTTTAGCCAAATCAGACAAAATGACATGGTCTGTCTCAAAACCGTACTGAACTAATTTCCCAGAGATGTCAAAAATCCCATAAGATACTACTGATTTTCCAAAAAATAACGTACCATTGGTGATTGGATTGGGATAAATCGGCGCAAATTGCGCTTTTTCAACTTCACTCGCATCCGTACAAAGGTTGTATAAAATGGGGTTATTTCTAAAATTACCCCCTGTCAAAGCAGGTGAACCTGCCACAGGACGGAAATTCGGAGCAACTGAACTCGCCAAAGGCTCTACCAAAACCGTTCCAGCCGTGAAAGCCACTGGGTCAATATTATTCGCTAAATCGCCTGTCTGACGTGCCCAATTGTTGATTGCAGTCAATTTATCATTAGAACCCACTGCCCGCGTTACTTCTACCAAGCCATTTGCGGTCGTATCGCCTGCTGTGTTAAATGCAGCTGCAGTATTGAGAATCAAGTTATTCGCAAAAGAAATCTGCTTGGTTTGAACGTCAACGGCTGTATTTGGCGTTACGAATGCCAAAGCTGCTGCATTATTGGTATTGCGGATACAGCTATCGCCGTCAATCATGACGAAATTGCGATAACCCATGAAAATACTATTCACAATGCGTTGACTTGTATTTCTACGAAGGCGCGCACCGCGTCTGAAAGCGGATTTAACGGTCGCACTTGCGTCTGCATACTTGGCACCTACAGGAATGGGTCCAATCATCGTGTAATTGGAAAAAATTGCGCTTGTGTAAGGTTTAACAGAAGCTGTTCCTGTTGCCTCATTATCGCTTTCAAAACCTTCCGATGTAGAACCACCAGATGCAGCATTGTAAGTCAAATCGTAATAACTGGAATCGCGCACGCCAATACCAAATTGATTCAAACCGCTAAAACCATTATCGGTATCAAAATCATCATCTGTTCCTTTCCAAGCAATCAAATGCGTTGAATTGACCGAACCACCAAACCATTCAAAAGAATCATCGCCCGAAAAAGACACTTGAACATGGTTAAACTCTGTCCCTGCACCCACTGCACCCAATGTCAAACCATTGATTTCTTTATTCGGTTCAAAAGCCAATCCACCAAATTCAAGGCGCAAATAACGGACAATCCCCGAATTATCATTTACATCCGTACCGCCGAAACGAGCCAACGTTGCATCAAAGGTAACGTTGTTAAAACCTTCCATTTGTACATTATTGTTATTCACACCGTCCAATAAATTATGAGGTGCTTTCCCCGCAATCAACAAACCGCCCCAAT
>JBDKKX010000474.1:0-4569 GCA_039795795.1 Bacteroidota bacterium
CGATAAAAAACCACCCCAACCAAAAAAACCAATCCAATTTAATCCAAAAAAATCCCATTTAATCCTAATTCCAACCTCGCCTATATTGTTTTCACGATTTTAAGCACTTTTTTGACCTGATTGACCTCCAAAATTTCCAAAAAATAGACTCCAACAGGCAAATTGGCTCCAAAATCCAACGTTTGATACGCTTCCAAATCCTTGAAAATCAAATTTTCCCGACCCAAATGGTCTAACACGCGCAAAGATTGCAAAGGTGCATCTGTCGTAAAAGTAAATTTATCCTTTGTAGGATTCGGATACGTAACACGCATTACCAAAGCAACATTTCCATCCTTTCCACCATCACTCACTGCACCTGTACTGCCAATAGTCGCTTTGGTGCAACGAGTTATATTCTTACAAAATTGTTTATACCAAGGTGCTTGTGCATAATTCACGCCTACACACACGTTGCCGCCTGTAAACCATTGCCCAAAACTAAACGTCGCTTTATAAGGTTGTCCCGAAACAGGCACAATGGATTGAGTCGAACCATTACACCACCAATTATAATTTGTTGCATTAGCGCGTTGATTGGCATTCAATTCAAAAACAGTGACATCATTTAAGTTTGCACAATTTACCCCAATTAAATCCGTATTTGTATTCGGTTGATTCACAACAAATTGAATGATAGATGAAGTCGTTGTTGCATTCAAATTATCCGTTGCTTTGGCAGTTAAATTATATGTGCCTGCGGCTAAATTCGTCCACGAAAAGCTGTATGGTGCGACAGTCATCGTTTTAATCAAGGTCGCTCCATTGAAAAATTCGACTTTTGCAATCGTTCCATCGGGGTCGGAAGCCGTTGCCTCCACAATGATAGAAATAGGCGTAGTGTATTGAGCATTATTGGTCGGTCTCGTAAGGGCAACAATTGGATTTTGGTTCGCATTACTTGCCCGAACGGTTATTGCAATCGGGGCAGATGAAGTCACCGCATTCAAATTATCCGTTGCTTTTGCCGTGATACTATACGTTCCAGTCGTCACGCCTGCCCATATAAAGTTGTAGGGTGCTGTAGCGACAGTACCAATCAAAGTGGTGCCATTGAAAAATTCAACTTTGCTAATCGTACCGTCCGCATCCGCAGCCGTTGCGGAAAGCGTTATAGCCGCAGGCGTTACGTAGGAGGAATTATTGGCTGGCGCAGTGATGGAAACCGTTGGCGATTTATTGACGGTTCCGCTACCCCAATTATCCGCAGGTGATAAAAGATGTTCTTTAACCCAAGCCCCCGATGTCGAAGTATTATTCCAACCGCCATTCCCGCACGCCCCCGTATTGAGTGCCGCCGAAGATTCCCCTTTATCGCAAAAACTCCAATTGCACCAACTCACTTTGATATTCGACGGATTCGCACCTGCGAACAGGTTTAACCAATTTTGAGCATTGGTATAGTCATTTCCACCATTTCCAGAATAATTACTGGTGCCCCATTCCGAAACAAATAAGGGAACGGTTTGTAAAACGGTACTGATATAACTTTGCGTATAATGTGAACCCGCGTAAAAATGAAACGTGTACATAATGTTGTAAGCATTTGCGCCTGTAATTGGATTGGCAGTGACATCGCCAGGCGTACCACTCCAATTCGGCGTACCCACCAAAATAATCGCTTCGGGGTCATACTGACGAATGACAGGAATAATTTGTTCCGCATAAGATTTCACGCTGCTCCATGAAACGCCATTGGGTTCATTACAAAGTTCGTAAATGACGTGTTTTTTACCTGCGTTTCGTTGTGCTTCTTGTTTGAAAAAGTCAATTGCGTCTGCGGTATGTGCATTTGGATCCCCTGGATTTAGAATGTGCCAATCCACGATGCAATACATCCCTGTTTGTTCCGACCAGTCAATAATATTGTCCATTTGCGCTTTGATGCCTGTGCGATTGCTCAAATAGCCGCCTTCATCTACGTACATCGCGGCGCGCAACACGTCACAACCCCATTGTGTTGCCAACGCCTGCGTCGAAGCGAGCGAAGAGCAATTGCCAAACCATTGCAAACCATGCGTACTCATACCGCGCAATTGTATGGGCGTACCTGCTTCGTTGCAAAGTTGTCGATTAATGACTTTGAGGCGACCATTTGCCGCCAAGGGAGTAGGTGTTTGAGCTGTTGATAAAGGAGCGAACGCGATGAAAAACGTCCAGACAGCCATCCAATGAATGATTGTTTTCATAAGTTGCGGATAAATATGTGGTGATTAACCTTAATAAGGTATGTATTTAAATCGCAAATATAATCATATCATTTTTAATAAAGGGTCAAAATTTAAAATAACCTTTTGTGAATAAAAAGATATTTCGCAACATTTATGAAATGTTTCATTTTCCAGCAAGTTTATTTTTAAATTGCGGATATATATTGTTCAATTAATTTTGCTAAGTGCTTGGACAAATTAAAATGATATGAACTAAAATGATTTAAAATATGGATTATTAAATAGTTATAACTTGACGCAAGTTTGCAACTTGCGTCAAGTTGTACGTTTCAAAAAAACCTTAATTCTGTGGATTTTTCTGTTTCCAAAGAGCCGTTCTGCCCATTTTCTTCAAATCTTCAATCGAGCAAGAACCTTCTTTGCGCATTAATTCCGTTCCATCGCCATTCAAAAAAAGCAAAGTCGGATAGGCAAAAACCAAAAAGTTATTTTTATGCGTTTTGCCCACACCATCTTCGGCATTCACGCGCACATTTAAAAAATTCTTATTCATAAACTCCGCTAAATCATAATCTACAAACGCGCCTTGTTCCATGACTTTACACGGCAAACACCAAGACGTGTAAAAATCAACGAAAACCAATTTGTTTTCGGCTTTTGCGCGCTGCAAAACCGCTTCTAATTCGTCTGTTTTGCGGAAATCTACCAACATTGGACGCGTTTTTTCTTCTTTCGGCTTCGGTTTTGCCGCAGGAGTCGGTTTTACGACGGAAGTATGAGTCGCTTTTTGGGGGATTGTTTTGCTGCACGAAGCCGCGCCCAAAAGGATAGAGGTAGCAAAGATTGCTAAAATTTGATATGTTTTCAAAGCCAATGCAATTTTTTAGTGATTTAACAATTCGACAGATAATCATAAGACGTTAAAAAGACCATTTTATGGCGCATTTTTTGGTTAAAGTATCATTAAAATCATTCAAATTTAGATTTTAAACTATCCAAAACACGCACGTTATAGACAGAATGCTTCATTTCGTCCAGCAGTAATTCCTCTAAATTGACCTTTTTCGTTTCTAATGTATCCAATGAGCGATTATATTGAGCCAAAATAGCCTCTAATGCAGGCGTAGCTGCGCCATTCGGTCTTGCTAAAATAATATTTTTCAAAGAATCTAACTCCGCTTTTCGTTTTGCGTCCGCAGGCAGAAAATAAATTTTCATCTTTGACACATCAGGATATTTGTTAAATTGATTATCCTTTGACGGGGCAGACGGCACCAATACGCGCAATAGATTGATAAAAAGAACAAATACAAAACAAATCATAAGCAAATTTTTGCCAATAGAGGCACAGCCGCCCGATTGAATGCGCGCCGAAGCAGGCAAATTATCTTCATACCATTTAATGCGTTCTTGAATCATGCGCGTCTCGCGGGGGCTACACGCCAACGTTTGCGCTATCAAAATCACTTCTTGGGCAAATGAATATTGCCCTCGATTCCACGAAAAACCCGATAAATTGATGAGCGCAATCCCATAATCATCCCTCAATTTTTGAAAAGAATCAGGTAAATGATTGAGACTCAACAACATATCTGTATCATAAAACGATTTTAACTCATTCGTCGTATAATTTTTTTTATTTTTAATCTCAATCACAAGCGCTTCAAACCGTTCCAATTTATCTTTCACGTAACTTTGAATTTTCAACCAAGCCGAATCTTCATCATAACCTGTCATCAAAATCGGATTATAATGCAGCAACGTATCAATCAAAGGTGCTTGTTGTTTTTCAAGTGCTTCTACCAAAATTTTATTAAAACTCGTTTTGTAATAAGGACTTACAAAGGTAATAAAATTTTCATCTTCATTTTCGTACAAATCCCAACTGAAAAACGCACCTGCTTGTAAACGTTGTTTTTCCAAAAATTCTAATAAAATGCTATCTCGTGCTATTATGGCGTGAAAACCCAACTCACCCGATTGATCAATTGTTCAAACCATTTTAAGACATCATTTTTAGTCATTTCTGTCTGACCTATCCAAATGGTTTGAGTTGGAGACAAATCTATCTCTGCCAATAACCGTTTTTTTGTCAAATTTAGAACGGATTTGGGTAGATTGCCACTTGCATCCACTTGGCTGGTATCGATTTCTAAATGCCGTATCGGTGAAATATAGCGCACAAATTACACTTTTTAAGGATGAATGATAAATATTGAATGATGAATGATGAATGATAAATGATGAATTTTTAATTCATCATTCTCAGTACGTGACAAAAATACTTTTCATCACAGATTGAACAGATTCCACGAGATTTTCACAGATTTTTTTTGATTTCAAGCATTAAAAATCAAAA
>JBDKKX010000475.1:0-4561 GCA_039795795.1 Bacteroidota bacterium
CCCTGCTGCGGAAACAGACACATAAATTTTTTTTTGATGCTTTTTTGAATATTGTTTACCAGCGACAACGAAATAGAGGTGGTCGAGTTTTCTCGTTCCAAGTTCATCGGGCGTTGTTTTTGAATCGGTTGTGGACTTTCAAAAAAAGTACCAATGGAACGCCCTACCTCTAAAAATTAAAAATAAAAACAGTTAAACCTTCAAAATTAATTTGAAAACTTATGTAAGTTATTGGTAATCAATTTGTTTGGTTTAATTTTTTTTAAAATTATTTTCTAATGGTATTATAATTCGGACGATTTCATGAGATTCGCAGAACGACGCTGTCGTACCCTAATTTTAGTTATCCACTTTCCGATAAATGGACACGAACTTTGGCAGTGCAAATATCCAAAAAAATATTTAGAAATGGGTAAATAATTTCAAATAAAATATCCTTTTTTTTTATTATTAAATTATTTAATAATGGGTCAGAAGTGTTTTAAACACTGTTTTGAAACACAGTTCTTTTACATTAACGGGTTATAAGTATAGAAATTGCGCCAATTTCCTTAATGAAAAGTGAAAATTGGCGCAATGGGTCTTAATTTTTAGTTAAAATCGTTGATAGAACGTCCTAAGAAGGTCAATACACATCTAAAACCAATATATGATTTTGTCGTATCTTGATATTCATAAGCCCGCGTACCTGTCTGCAAATAATACGCAATATCTTTCCACGAACCGCCCCGAACCACTTTTCGTTTTTTCGCAATCGGGTCATTTGGCTTCGCATCATATCTGTAATCGGGGTCGAGGTCATGCAAACCGCCCGTGTTATCCACATAAGCGGTAATCGTCCACTCCGCCACATTTCCAGACATATTATATAGACCAAAATCGTTCGGGAAATAAGCATCGGCTTTCACCGTATATTGCCCGCCATCCTCTGGATAATTGCCCCGACCGGGTTTAAAGTTCGCTAACAAACAACCTTTCGAGTTGCGCGTGTAGTAACCGCCCCAAGGATAAGGTGCTAAATCATGTCCACCGCGTGCTGCGTACTCCCACTCTGCCTCCGTCGGCAAACGGAAATCCTCTGTATTGACCCCATCTTTGCCTCCAGCCCGATACGTATTCCACAATTTCGTTCTCCACCAGCAAAAAGCCTTTGCCATCCGCCAATCTACGCCCACCACTGGATAGTCGTCAAACGCAGGATGCCAAAAATAGTTCCGTGTCATCGGCTCGTTATATGCGTAAGCAAAATCCCGAATCCAAACCAACGTATCTGGATAAATCTTCACTTCATCTCTTAAAATATATTTTTGGCGGTCTTGTCGTCTTCTCGGGTCTCGAGAATCATGCGCCGCATCTTGCCATTTGTACTCCTCGTACTTGACGACAAATTTATCGACATTCAATTCTTTTTTACCCGTCAACCGGTCTTTGCCTTGATAGTACAAATCTTTCAAAGACTCGTCGGACCAATCAATATCTTGTTCCCAATCCAACACTTTTTCGCCCGTAACATCATCTTCGCTATGATGGTCGAGAATCGTGTGCGCCAACGAATCCTGCACCCACTCCACAAATTGGCGATATTCGTTATTCGTAATTTCGGTATCGTCCATAAAGAAACCTTGAATCGAGACCGATTTGGGGCGGTTCATAAAAGTGTTACTCACATCTTGGTCACTGGGTCCCATGTGGAACGACCCCGAAGGGATATACACCATGCCGTAGGGATTGATGCCCTTCCAAGCAGGTCGATTCCGTGAGCCGACGAGTTGTCCGTTCTCTTTCTTACCGCACGAGGCGAGCAATGACCCCACCGCAAGGGTCCCGAGAAGTGTTCTTAATTGTTTTTTCATTGTTGACACTCTGTTTTCCTTCAAATGGAAATAATGAGGCAATTGATACCCCCAAATTAATACTTGATTGTTATTTTTAGTTGTTACCAAACTTATTTTTGAATGATGAATGATAAATGATGAATTTTTGTAAATAATTCGTTATCAATTCATTGCAAAAATTCATCCTTCATCCTTTATCATTCATCATTCAAAAAATGCGCCAGTAGGAAAGCAGTTTGCTCCGTGAAAAATTCCGAAAAAGCTGGATAATTTTCCAATTTTTCGATACATCCGGCGGTTCGGTGTCCAAACAGTTATCAAAACGACACTTTGCGGCTAAAATTATGTTGGTTGGAATTTTTTTTTCAAAACAAAGCAACGAATTCGGGGTTTATGGGAACGCAAAACTGGATTGAGATGCTGTGGGATACAAATTATGATACAATGGGAACGCGGAGGACGCGGATGGGACGGATTTACACGGATTTTTTTTAAATTATGCTGGGTTTTCGAGTAAGCATTTAAAAAAAATCCGTGTAAATCCGTCCCATCCGCGTCCTCCGCGTTCCCATTGTATCACAATTCACGCTTTTTCGGGCACATAATACAACACGGAACAATTCCAATCGTGCAAATATCTTTGCGCAACTTGTTGAATATCAATAGCTTCTATTTTCAAATAGGCATTAATTTCATCATTAATCCAATCGGCATTCCCCAACCATTCAAAATAAGCTAAATTCATGGCTTTATTGAGCGAACCGATGTCGCCAAAGGTTTGTTGGCTTTCCAACTTATTCTTAAACTTTTGTAACTCTACGTTTTGTACCAATTCGGTTTTCAACAATTCGAGTTCTGCCCAAATCGCTGCTTCTGCGGTTTCCAACGAAACGCCTTCCGACGGTTTGCCTTCCACCACGAGCAAACCCGCATCTGCTGTCCCCGTTTGATAACAATCAATTTCCGTAAATAACCGACGCTCTTTCAACAATCGCCGATACAGCCGCGACGAAGTGCCTGTACTCAAAATGTCGGTCAACATATCGGTCGCATGATAATCTTCCGCCAACCGCGCAGGTGCGTGAAATGCCATATAAATGGCAGGAACAGGAATTTTTTGTTTTAAAACTTTTCGTTTCAATGCCGTTTGAGGCGGCTCTTGCGGCAAATTTCGGACGTGTTTTTCGCCTTCGGGAATGTCGCCAAACCATTTTTCTGCTAAAAAAAGACAATTTTGCGGGTCAACATTGCCCGCAATCACTAAAATAGCATTATTCGGCGTATAAAATTTTTTATAAAACTGCTTCACATCACTCAACAAGGCTTGTTGAATATGTGCAGGTTCTTTGCCAATCGTCGGGTAGCGGTACGGGTGCGTCGTAAACGCCATTTCGCCGAGATGATGCCAAACATCGCCATACGGTTCATCCAAAGTCGTCTCTTTGAACTCTTCTACAACGACTTTTCGTTGTGTATTCAATGCTTTTTGAGTCATGTTCAACGCCAACATGCGGTCAGATTCCATCCAAAATGCCGTTTCAAGGTTTTGAGCAGGCATCGTCATATAGAAATTCGTCATATCGGAATTCGTAAAAGCATTGTTTTCCCCGCCAGCGCGTTGGATGTAAGTATCGAAATCTTTAATATTTTTAGAACCGCCGAACATTAAATGTTCAAAAAGGTGGGCAAAACCTGTTTTATCAGGCGATTCGTCCCGCGAACCGACATCGTATAATAAATTAAAAGCGGCTGTGGGCGTACTTTCATCCGTGTGTATCAAAACGCGCAAACCATTTTTTAACGTAAACCTTTGATATTCAATCATATAATTGTTTAATTTAAGAGCGTTGGAATTAGGATTCAATGGGATTTTTTTTGGATTAAATGGGATTGATTTTTTTGGATTTTTTAGGATTTTATTGATACTGATGGATTTTTTATAGATTAAAAATTTCATAAATTCATTAGTATCAATAAAAATCCCAAAAATCCCAAAAAATCAATCCCATTTAATCCCAAAAAATCTCATTTAATCCTAATTCCAATTCCCAAACAATCTTTATCTTTGAAAGTTTTTTAACCAAGAAATTTGTTTCAAATTTAAACGCGCTGTATGAAAAAAGGAATTTTGTTAACCATCCAATTATTCATGGTAGTAATGTTGCAAGCACAATCGCCCGTCGGGACTTGGAAAACCATTGACGACGCAACAGGTCAAGCCAAATCTTATATTGAAATCATTGAATCTGGCGGATTATTCAGTGGAAAAGTCACCAAATTCTTGCGCGCAGACGCAGACCCCAATCGAAAATGCGATAAATGTACCGATAATCGCAAAGGACAATTGATTTTGGGCATGACGATTTTGAAAAGTTTACGCAAAATCGGCGCGGAATGGAAAGGCGGAAAAATCCTCGACCCCGAAAAAGGACAAGAATATACTTGTACCCTTTGGTTTGAAGGCGGGAAAACGGATGTTTTGTACGTGCGCGGCTACCATTGGACAGGGCTTTGGCGGACGCAAACTTGGTATCGAGTGAAATAACAATGCCACAAGGTCGTCGAAGTTTTAAATTTCGACGACCTTATATTTTCAAACAGCTTGTTTCATTTTTTTCTGCAAATAATGAATCGCCACTTGGCACATTGGGCGATATTGATTAGCTGTGCGGGCAGACCAGTCTTTCAACAATTCATTAATAAAACTTTTAGAAACCGTTTTATCT
>JBDKKX010000476.1:0-4553 GCA_039795795.1 Bacteroidota bacterium
TCACAGATTTTTTGAATTTTCAATACTTAAAATCCAAAAAATCTGTGAAATCTCGTCGAATCTCTTCCATCTGTGTTTGTCCCGCACTAAGATTAAAATCCTAAAAATCCTAAAAAATCAATCTTATTTAATCCCAAAAAAATCCCATTTAATCCTAATTCCAATGTACCACAATTTGAAAAAAAAGAACAAAAGCCAACGCAGTTACACCCGCGTTGGCTTTGTTCTTTTAAGCTATCCTACAACTCCTTATTATTGCATTTTCACCCATTTTTGAGTCAAAACCGTTTGGTCATGGACTTGTAATTGAATAATATACATTCCATTTTGCGCATCTTCCGATAGCCAATTCCAAATCGTGGGTACATCAGGATTCACAAAACCACTTTGTTCGTGAACGATTTTGCCCATCATATCCACAATACGCACTTTTACAGGCGCATTTTCATTGCACTCATAAGTAATTTGGACGGTTTGACCGATTTGCGCGACTTGTAAATTGCCCTTGTCGCTTCCTAAATCGTTTTCCAATTTACCCAAATCGCGTGTAGCGGGATAAATCGAATTCAAAACGCCACCCGCAGGATTTAATTTGCCCACCCAATTATTATGATTATGATTCAAACTGCCCAATAAAATATTTTTAATCGACTCCCAATCAAAATCAGATTTCGCAGAAGCCAATATTGCAGCAGTTGCGGCGGTCAACGGCGCGCTGAAAGACGTACCACTCGCCACATAAACCAGTGTATCACTTCCGATGTGTCGAGTCATCACCGTTCCAGGTGCCGCTATGTGAATAGAACGATTGCCTGTATTGGCATATTCACAGCGTGTTGCAGTACTAAAATCGTAAGCTGTCGCGATTAACAAATTTTCATTCTGAAAATTGGTCGGAAAACAACCAATTCCATATAAAATTTTGTCCACATCCAATCCTTGATTGCCTGCACTCGCCACCACTAATAAATTATAATCTTTGGCGCGGTCAATCGCTTGTTCGAGTATCAACTTCACTCGAACCCCATTGACAACCGCTGTGCGCGCTGGATTGGCATCGTAATAGTTGAAAGAGCAAGAAACAATATGTAACTTCAAGGAGATGGCATGGTCTATCGCTTTCAAAATATGCCAAATATTGGCAATACCATCTTTTTTGAACGCTTTTAAAACGGTTATTTTTGACTTGGTATTCATACCACTTTTTTGATACGCTTTTTCAATCGTGCCATACGTATGAGTTCCATGTCCTCCTAAATCATTCAATTTCAACGCATTATCTGCAATTTCGTTGGTAAAATCTCGGCTACCCGTCGCATCAAAATAGGTTAAATCGCCATAAGGAATACCTTGGGCATTGAGCGAAATACCACCGTCTATCACCCCTACTCGAATCGGATAATTACTCTTTTGAGTTTTCTTATTAAAGAAAACAAATTCTGTCCACTGCGCCGCTTCAGTCATTTCTGCCCGTAACCGCGTCGAATCACTTGAAGTCGTTGCTTGCCGAAGTATTTTGCCTGAATTTTCAGGCACCGTTTTAAATAACGCTTCTGTTTCAAACTGAAAGCCCAACGCTTGTAAAGTACTTTTTACACCATTCAATAACACACTTGGTACGCGCCATTTTTCAAATCCCAACGTTTGAATTTTATCAATCGTCGTGATTCCAAATTGCGCTTTCAATTTGTTGACCAAATTTAATTGCGCTGTTGTGATATTAGTCGGAATATTAATGATAAATTCATAACTTCCGTCGTTCACAGGCAAAGTGACGAAGCCCATTCTCGATTGAGCCGTTGCTTGCGCTGCAAAAATAAAGGTCATCAAAATCAAAAAAAATAAGAATCTTTTCATAACAAACAAAATACATTTAAATAAAAAAAATTTAAAAATGCCGAAATATCAATTAAATACATATTTTTGAGTCTCGGCATTTCGGGAGATACATCAAAGTTTCTTTGAAGTATCTATTTTAGATGTTTTATGTGACAATAAAATATAAGAAATTTTCAAATCAATTATTTGATTTTTTATACCACAAAAAAAAATACTTCATAGTGTCACAATTTTCGGTTTATCCGTTATCTAAAAAACTAAAAAAAAAGTTTTCCAATATGAAAAGAATTTATTCAAGCGAAAAACCAAATTTTGGTGCAGAACAGGCAGAAATTAAAACTTATATTGAGCAGTTTCGTCAAGGCGACGAAACGGTTTGGCTGGTGATTTATGGTCAAAACTTGCAATATTTTTTGAATTATGTGCATAAGTTGGGCAAAATCTCAGATACGGAAGCAGAAATTTTGGTGCAAAAGACTTATGGCAAATTTTTAGAAACCATTAAGAAAGAAGAACTGAAACATCATAAAGATTTAAAAAGTTACTTTTTTATGATGCTTCACCATAAAATGATGAGTTTTCTAAAAAAGCCGAGTAAACAGGTCGAGTATGGCAACGACGATTGGCTTGCTCGCATCAAAGACGAGGATAATTCGGCAATCCAAGCAGAAAAAGAAGCTGTTTTTAAATTGATTGATAACGCTTTGCCTTCGTTGAGACCGAAATACAAAGAAGTGATTCATTTAAGATATTATACTAAACCGCCTATGGATTTTGAAGCAATCGCGGTTCAGCTGGGCATCACGGATGTGAATGCAAGAAAAATTCATGAACGGGCAAAGGCTCAAATAAGAGATTTTATTTTGAAATTCATACCTCAGACCCAATAAAAATTTAAATACGTTGCTGAAATTTCAAAATTTCAGCAACGTTATCATCCCGTTTTAAATATAAAAAGATGAAAAAAACGTTGTTAGAAGCCTACACGGAAGGGCTACTCTCTGAAAATGCAGAAAACGCTTTATTAGAATCTTATTTTGAATATAAGAAAAAACAACAATTTAACGAAAAAGTGCAGCAGGCAATGGAGCAACATGCCGTTTCGCAACGCTTGCAACAGCGCGTTCGGATGTATCGTTTGGCTGCTACCTTCGCAGGAGGGATGCTGATGGTTTGTGTGGGCGGTTATTATTGGACGCAAAAAGAAAAAAAACGCATAGAAATGGTGCGAACCGAGTCCGAACGCCTCGAAAAAAAGCGCAATCCAGATAAATCGCAGGCGTTTTACTTGGAAAAAACGGCTGACCCTGCTTATAAACCCCGTATTTCTACCTTACTGATGGGCGAAAGTAAGCCGTCTATTTCCATTCCAGCGTCGGTACAAACGCTTTATGAACAAGGCAATTATGCAGAAGCCGTTAAAGGTTTAGAAGCCTTGAAGCAAAAAGATGCTGAAATTTGGAGTCATATTGGATTTTGTTATATGCAAATAGCATTGGATGACAAAGCGTTAGATGCTTTTAAAAAATCCACCCAAGCAGACAAAAATTTTAGTGGACAACAAAACATCGTTTGGTGGACTGCGCTGATTTATTGTAGGCAAAATAAATTTGCACAAGCAAAAGCTGTGTTAGAAGCCTTGCCCGAAGACCATTATGCGCGCCAAGAAAAATGGGTAGAAAACTTATTAGAGTTAATCGCAAAAAAAATAAAATAATTTTTGTCACAATTGAAATGACGCACCGTTAAGTTAGTATAAATAAAGGGTTTAAGTATTATAAAAATTTCATTTTTTAAAAATTCAAATTTCCGTCGGGAAATCTCAACTGTTTCCCGACTCTTTTTTTGTTCAAAAACATATTTCACATTTTATTAAAATTTAACTCAATGAAATTCAAGGTTTTATTGTTCGTGGCAGGGCTTTGCCCACTCGTTATGAACGCACAAAATGCACCAAAAATACAATTTGTCGGTGGTATCAACTGGTCAAACCTTCGATTAAGCAAGCCTATACCCGAAAATGCCAATTTTGTAGAAAGATATAGCCAGTTTTCTGGGTATCAAGCGGGTATCAAGGTCGAATTCGGTCGGGATGAGGATAGCGATGAATTGGGTTTTTCGCTCCCTGTGGAAGTGTTGATTGCTCAAACTGGTGCGAATTATCACTATTACGGTCCCAGTTATCAAAATTGGGCGGAGGGGGAAAGTGTAACTTCCAAAGGGACGGTCGAAACGAAATTGGAAATTGCAAATACTTATTTAAAATTACCTATTAGCCTTTCTATTAATGTAAATCAGCATTTTAGCTTACAATTGGGCGGCTATGCGGCGTATTTGATACAATCCAAAGGCAGTGGGACGATGAATTATAATGGTAATGTGACCATTTCTAAAAAAACGCCCCCGTATTCGAGGCTTGATTTGGATACATTTAAAATTAAACCTTTTCAAACTGCATTGAATTTCAATTATTTAGATGAATTTGATACAGGCATTATTCGGATGGGCGATTCGTCGTTGTGTTCTGCAAATGCTGCGCTGGGGCTGCGTCCGACGCAATTGGGAGCGTATTATGATAGAAATGGTCGGTCGGGATTGATGTTTAATCGGTTGGATTTAGGCATTCACGCGGGCATTCAATTGGAAGCGGGGGGCTGGTTTATTGCTGCGCGGGTTTCGTATGGTTTGTCGGACGTGTTGAATAATAATTATCA